>NZ_BCPP01000012.1:0-20913 GCF_016586125.1 Burkholderia sp. E168m23 | reverse complement strand
CGTCGCCGAACCAGTTCTTGCGCGGGCCTTCCTCGAGCACGTACTCGAGGCAGCCGAGGAAGCCGGACATCAGCAGGATGCCGAGATAGTCGCCGCGCTTGATCAGGCTGAGATCGGGCGCGTCGATATGCACGTAGCGCGGCACGAGCACGGCCACCGCGATGCCCGGCACGAGGTTCAGGTAGAACAGCCAGTGCCATGACCATTGGTCGGTGATCCAGCCACCGATCACGGGGCCGATCGCCGGCGCGAGCGACGCGAGCGCGCCGATGGTCGTCGACGCGATCAGCCGCTGCCTGCCGGGGAACAGCACGAACGCGGTGGTGAACACGGTCGGGATCATCGCGGCGCCGAGCGCGCCCTGCAGCCCGCGAAACAGGATCATCGAGTTGATGTCCCACGCGAGCCCGCACAGCATGCTGGTGATCGTGAAGCCGACGGCCGACGCGGCGAACAGCCAGCGGGTCGACATCACCTTCGACAGCCAGCCCGACATCGGGATCACGATGATCTCGGCGATCAGGTACGCGGTCTGCACCCACGACAGTTCGTCCTGGCTCGCGGACAGCCCGCCGCCGATGTCGCGCAGCGACGACGCGACGATCTGGATGTCGAGCGTCGCCATGAAGAAGCCGACGCACATCAGCGCGAACGCGAACACGCGCTGTTTGGTCGGTTGCGACGCGGGGTCGCCGGAAAACGCGGTGGTCATCGTCGGCTCCCGCTCAGTGCTGGTGGTCGGTATGCACGGTCACGACCGCGGACAGGCCGGGGCGCAGCACGTGTTCGATGCCGGGCTGCGGATCGAGATGCACGCGCACCGGCACGCGCTGGACGATCTTCGTGAAGTTGCCGGTCGCGTTCTCGGGCGGCAGCACGCTGAAGGTCGCGCCGGTCGCGGGCGCCAGGCTGTCGACGCGGCCGTGCAGGCGCGTGCTCGACGCATCGAGCGCGACGTCGACGCGGTCTCCCGCGCGCATCTTGCGCAGCTGGTCTTCCTTGAAGTTCGCGTCGATCCACAGGCCGGAGGCCGGCACGACGGTCAGCAGCGGCACGCCGACGTTCGCGAGCATCCCGACGCGGCCCGTGCGGTTGCCGACGTAACCGTCGACCGGCGAGCGGATCGTCGTGTATTCGACGTTGAGCGCCGCGACGCGCTGCGCGGCGAGCGCGGTGTTCACGCGGGCCCGCGCATCGGCGAGCTGCGCGCCGAGCACGTCGAGCTGGCGCTTCGACGCGAGCAGCGCGGCGTCGCTGCGTTCGACGGCGGCGCCGGCCTTCGAGTAATCGGCATCCGCGCGCTCGACGATCTGGTTCGATACGGCGTCCGACTTCACCAATTCGCGATAGCGCACGCGGTCCGACGCGGCGCGCGTCAGTTCGGCCGACGACGCGTTCTTGTCCGCCGCGTGCTGGCCGATCACCGCGAATTGCAGTTGCTGCTTCGCTTCGAGTTCGGTCACGGCGGAGCGCGCGCTGTCGACTTCGGCGCTGGCCTGCGCGAGCTTCGCGTCGTAGTCGCGCGCATCGAGCTGCACGAGCACGTCGCCGGCCTTCACGCGCTGGTTGTCGGTCACGAGGATCTTGTCGACGAAGCCGTTGACCTTCGGCGCGAGCACGGTCACGTCGCCGCCGACGTACGCATCGTCGGTGCTTTCCTGGAAGCGCAGCACGAACAGCCAGTCGAGCACGGCGGCCGCGACCACGACGACGACGGCGCCCACCGCGATGCGCATCCACGGCACGCGGCGTTGCTGCTTCGCGGGCCGCTCGGTTGTGGCTGCTTCGCGTGACGAGGCAGCGTCTTGGGTCGTATCCATCGATTCACCTATGTATATGCACTTATCAAAACGATCGACGGTACGACGTCGATCGGGGAAGGGCTAGCGTTCTGGCAGGTTGTGCGTGATCCGGAACAATTCGTCTCTGAGGCGGGCCGCCTGCGTCGACCCGAAGCACCGCTCGAACGCTTCCTGCGCGGCGAGCCAGTGCACGTGCGCATCGGCCACCTTCGTTTCGCCGTGCGCGGTCAGTGCAAACGTCTGACCGCGGCATGGCGGTTCGATCCGCCCCGTCACCAGCGCCGCGCCGACGAGCGGCTTGAGCGCGCGCAACAGCGCGGTACGTTCGATCACCAGCACGTTCGACAGCGTCGCCATCGTCAGGCCGGGCCGCTCGCGCAGCAGCGCGAGGATGCTGTACTGCGACGGCGTGACGCCCGCCCGCGACAGGTAGCGCTCATAGAACTGCGAGATCCGCCGGGCGGCTTGCCGGACCGCGAAGCAATCGTCATCGGTGAGCGTGGTCTTGTGCATGTGCACATGTTAGGTGGCGAGGCGGCGCGAAGCGAGGGGCGCGGCGGGATCAGATTGGTGTCGTGGCTGTATCAATCGGCGTCGGAAACGCGCATTCGCGCATCCGGCGTCACGCCGCTGCCGGAACGATCCAGCCTTCGCGGTCGCAGTACGCGGCCGTGTAGTCGATGAACGCCTTCACCTTCGCGGGCAGCAGCGCGCGGTTCGCGTAGGCGAGCTTGATTTCGACGAACGCGTCGACGAGATCGGCGTCTTCCAGCAACTGCACGAGCGCACCCGACGCGAGTTCGGCCTGGACGAGCGTTTTCGGGACGACGCCGATGCCGAAGTCGTGCATGACCATTTCGCGGTTGAACACGGGGCTGTTCGACGAGATGTCGAAACGGAACGGCACGGTGAGCAGGTTGCCGTCGACCCGGAACGACAGCGCCGGGCGGCGCAGCGACGGCGAAATCGGCACGAACGGATGATTGGCGAGGTCGGCCGGCGTCTCGGGGCGCGCATGTGCTTGCAAATACGCAGGCGTCGCGACGATCACGACCGGAATGCGCTCGACCAGCCGCACGACGGTCGATTCGCTCGTCAGCATGTACGGCACGACGATGCCGATGTCGTAGCCTTCTCCGACCAGATCGACCGGGCGCTCGGTCAGCGTGACGTCGAGGCGTACGTTCGGATGCGCGCTCTTGAAGCCGGCGATCAGCGGCACGAGCCGGTTCAGCGCGGCCGTCGTATGCGCGACGAGGCGCAGCAGGCCTTCGGGCTCGCGCGTGTGCGTCTGCGCTTCCACTTCCAGCGCGTCGAGCTCGTCGAGCACGGCCGCGCAACGCTCGTAGATGCGCTCGGCCGTCTCGGTCAGCGATACCTGGCGGGTCGTCCGGTGCAGCAATCGGCTGCCGAAACGCGCCTCCAGATCCGCGACCGCACGCGATACGACGGGCCGCGCGAGGCCGTGCATGTCGGCGGCGCGCGTGAAGCTGCGCATTTCCACCACGGACCGGAAGATGCGCAGCTTGTCGATGTAGTCCATGTCCGTCTCCTTGACGCGATGGCCGGCCGCCGGCCGCTGTTACGGCGGAGTGTACATTGACTTTATGCATATGCACATATAGATTGCCGAACATGAACGACACCTCGATTGCCCAGGCGTGCAACTGTCTCGCGCTGCGTCAGGCGGCGCGCTTCGTCACGCAACTGTACGAACACCATCTGGCCCCGGTCGGCGTCACGCCCGCCCAGTTCTCGATCATGGCGAACCTCACGCGCCATCCCGGTCTGCTGATGAGCGAACTCGCCGAGATGCTCGTGATGGATCGCACGACCTTGCTGCGTGCGCTGAAGCCGTTGCAGCGCGACGGTTTCGTGTCGACGGCGGCGTCGGAGCACGATGCGCGTGCGCATGCGCTGCACCTCACGAAGCTCGGCGAACGCACGTTCGCGCAGGCGAAAGTCGCGTGGCAGGCCGCGCAGGACGAATTCGACACGCAGTTCGGCCGCGAGCGGGCGAAGGCGTTGCGCAACGAGTTGTTCAGTCTGACTGCGGAACGCTAGGCGAGGGGCGGACGGTTCGGTGGGACGACCAACTGGTGCGGAATTCAAGCCATTGGTCGCCTTGGGAGCATTTGGTTGAGAAAATTGGTTTCATTGCTATCCGGATTGAAGGCGATCTGGACAGTTTTTATTTCCAGTTGTAGAGTCCTCTGACTGAATTCATGAACCGGCACCGCCGCCGGTGCACGCGTCACGAGGAGCAACCGATGCTGCAGTTGAGCGACCGCGACGACGCGATGTTGCGCGGGGATTTCGGCGACGGCGTCGCCCGCGCGATGCGGATCGTCGTGCGCACCGCGCAAGTGATGTCCGCGCCGCACCTGATCGACATTACGTCTGCCCATATCGACGGCTGTCTGTATCACGGCCAGACGAGCCTCGACTTCGTCGACTATTTCGTCGACACGGGCGCGAAGGTCGCGGTGCCGACCACCTTGAACGTCGGGTCGCTCGACCTGATCCATCCCGAGCTGTACCACGGCGACCGCACGATCCAGCGCGATGCGCAGCGCCTGATGGACGCGCATTTGCTGCTCGGCTGCGAATCGAGCTTCACGTGCGCGCCATATCAACTGAAGAATCGTCCCGCGCTGGGCGAGCAGATCGCGTGGGCCGAATCGAATGCGATCGTGTTCGCGAATTCGGTACTCGGCGCGCGCACGAGCCGCTACGGCGATTTTCTCGACTTGGCCGCCGCGATCACCGGGCGCGCGCCGTACGCGGGGCTGCATGTCGACGCGAACCGCGCCGCGCGGATCGTGTTCAATGCGCCCGATTTCAGCGGCCTGCCGTCGCGCGATATCTATTTCGCCGCGCTTGGCCTGGCGGTCGGCAAGATCGCGGGGGCGGTCGTGCCGGCGATCGTCGGGCTGCCGGCCGACACCACCGAGGACGAACTCAAGGCGCTCGGCGCGGCCGCCGCGTCGAGCGGCGCCGTCGCGCTGTTCCATGCGGTCGGCGTGACGCCCGAGGCGCCGACGCTCGACGCCGCGTTGCACGGCCGCGCGGCGCAGCGCAGGGTCGATATCGCGATGGCCGATCTCGACGAGATTCGCCGCACGCTGAATCACGGTGCGGCCGGCGACGCGCTCGTCGCGGTCGCGCTCGGCACGCCGCATTTCTCGCTGGCCGAATTCCGCACGCTCGACACGTTGCTCGACGCGTTCGACGGCAAGCCGGCCTGCGATTTCTACGTGAACACGAGCCGCTTCATTCTGTGGGAGCTGGAGGAAGCCGGCCTCGCGGAGAAATTCGCCGCGCGCGGCGTGCAGATCGTCGTCGATACCTGCACGTACATCACGCCGGTGATGAAGCAGTTGTCGGGGCTGGTGATGACCAACTCGGGGAAATGGGCGTCGTATGCGCCCGCGAACATCGGCGTGACGGTGGCGTACGGCAGCATGCGCGAATGCGTGCGGTCCGCGTACGAAGGCAAGGTGCGATTCGATGACTGAAACGACGGGCACATTCTTGACGGGCGACACGCTCGTGCCGGGCAGCGCGTGCGCGCGGCCTTTCGTGCTCGACAAGCCGCTCAGCTTCTGGGGCGGCTACGACTCGGGCGCGGGCAGGATCGTCGATCGCGGGCATCCGCAGGCCGGCGCGAGCCTCGCCGGCAAGGTGATGGTGATGCCGCACGCGAAGGGCTCGAGTTCGAGCAGCAGCGTGCTAGCGGAAGCGGTGCGCAACGGTACGGGGCCGGTCGGGATCGTGCTGAAGGAACGCGATTTGATCATCTCGATCGGCGCGATCGTGGCCGCCGAGTTGTATGCGATCGCGGTGCCGGTGGTGTGCGTGAGCGATGAGGTATACGACGCGATCGTCGCTGCCACGGGCGACGTGCGGATCGAAACGGGCGAGGGGGACGGCGGCGCGCGGATTCATCTGGGCACTGATGCTCGTTCGGGCGGATCCGGTTTGACCTGAACGACCGGCGCGCGCTGACGGCGAGTCAGGCGGTGGCCGCGGCGATGCGATCCGGAGCGAGCAGCGTCGTTCGCCGCGCGGTAGCCGCACCTGTCCCGGTCAGATGAAGCGCACGTGTCGGGTTTCTTCCTGCGTGAGCGACAGCGCTTGAGCCGCCGCGTTCATTTCGCGTTTGCCGCCCGGCTGCGCCAATCTTCTGATTTCGGGCCACACGATCACGCCGAACAGGATGCGCAGGATCGCGCTCAGCACGCACAAGCCGATTACACTCGCGCTGATCAGCGCAAACACGTCGAACATCGATTCCATGCTGAGCGTCACCACGGATACGATTCCGCTGACGACGGCCGCGCCGATCACGCAAATGAGCATGACGAAAAGGTCGGTTCGGGCGCCGGCGACTTTGGCGGGGCGCAGCAGATAAGCCGAACCGTCGGTCATGTTGCGAATGCCGTAGACGCTCTGGCGATCCTGGTCGCCGACATAGGCGACATTCAATCGATCGCCATCGGCGATGAACAGGCGCGTCGTCCGGTTGGTCCTGAACACGAGGGGGGACGCGAGCGAATCGAGTTTGAGCGTGATTTCCTCGATACTTTGCGTCGTCGTGCCCAGGTTGTTGCTCCAGACCTTCGTCTCGATCGATTGCTGGCTGATTGCCGTCACGCGGCCGGATACGGTCTGCATGTCGTGGTTCGTCATGGGCCGCTGCGCTCCGCGCTGAAACCGGACGGTTCGCCTAGCCAGCAATCCTGGGCTTCGCGTCGCTGCGGCTGGAAGATCAGGTCGGACAAGCCGCCGATGGCGACCAGGTCGCCCACCAGACCGACGATGGACACGACGGTGGCCAGTGCCGAGGTGAACGCCCAACCCGAATGGAGTGCCGCGGCAGCGGTACCCAGGCTCAGCACGACCAGGCACGACGCCCAGGCGAGCAGCGACAGGTTCCGTCGCTTTTGCGCGCGCACGTCGTACGGCGCGATGGCAAGGCTGCCGCTCCTGATCCACGCGATCCGGCGACGGCCGCGATGCTCGAATGTGCAGGCGCGCACCGACATGCCGGGCCTCAGTTTCTCGATCTGCTTGAATGCTTCTTCGTCGACGTCGTTGGCCGTGACGAAGTAGCAGACGTTCTGCATCGTCAAACGGTATGGCGGGTTCTTCCTGACATTGGCCTTGACTCGGATGAGGTTGGTATCGACGCGGTCGATCGTGGCCTCGATCAGGGTGGTGCGATTGGGCATGGGTCGGAGAGGGCGCGGGTCCGCGCGACGTCGTTTTGATGTGGCGCCCATCATACGCCACCGCTTTCGGCCGACCGTCCGGCATTGCCGGGCGACGGGTTGCCCGGCGCGTGGCACTGAATTCGCGCGCAGCCGCCCCCGCACCCGCACCGTGCCGCCGGCGGCGGTTCGGCGTTATTCGCGCCGGTGCCGGGTCACTGCCGACGCCATCACCTCGCAGCCGCTTCCCGAAATGCGCTCGGCGTCTGCCCGGCCCAGCGCCGGAACGCGCGCGTGAAATTCGCCGGGTCGGTGAACTGCAGCCGTTCGGCGATCGTTTTCAGATCGAGATCCGACGCGGCGAGCAACTGCCTGGCGTCGCGAAACCGCGCTTCGTCGAGCAATTGCCGATAGCTTGATCCGGCTTCTTCCAGCCGGCGCCGCAGCGTGCGCGTCGACACGAGCAGCGCGTCGGCGAGCATGTCCGGCCCCGGATAATCCCCGGCGGCGCGCGCCAGTTCCGCCCGCACGCGCTCGACCAGATCGCCTTCCTCCTGCCGCACCTGCGCATATTCGCGTTCCACCTGCACGAGCGCCTGCCGGTGCGCGACTTCGTCGGCGAGCGGCAGCGGCCAGTCGAGCACGTCGCGCGCGATCCACAGCGCGTTGGCCGCGCAGCCGAATGCCACCGGCGGCAACTGGTCGCGATAGCGTGCGAAATACGCGGGCTCCGGCCACGCGAATTGCAGCCTGATCGGCGGTGATGCGCGGCCGGACCATTGCGAGATGTTCTGCGCGAGCCCCGTCAGCACGAATTCGAACATCACGTGGTGCTGCAGCACGGGGTTCGCCTGCACGCCGTGCAGTTCGAGCGTCGCGCCGCGCGCGTCTTCCGCGTAAGTCAGCCGGTATTGGCGATTCCGCATCCGGAAGTAGCGCTGCATGACCGACAGCGCTTCGCGGATGTCCCGCGCGGTCAGCGTCGCGTAGCCGAGAAAGCCGTGCACGGTCGGTTTCAGCAGCAGCCCGAACGCGAGCCCGATGCCCGGATCGCCGCCGATTTCGATCGCGTTGAGCACCAGCCGCCCCCATTGCGACGGCGCGACGCGCGCGTCCGGTTCGGCCAGCACCGCGTCGCGCAGGCCCGTGCCGGCCCGCACGGCGGCCAGGTCGACGCCGCGTGCGGCCAGCGCCTGCAGCAGCAGGCGTGTATAGGCGACCGGAATGGTCGGGCGGCGCAGCCCGAGGCGATCCTTGCGAGACGGGGAAGTCATGTCGATTTGGCCGAAAATGACAAGCATTATGGCTGTTTGCCCCCTCACGTTCAAGGCGGCGCGCGCCTACGATGGCAGGCATCGCTTATTGGCCGAATCATCATGACGACACCCTTTCCCCACCTGCTCGCCCCGCTCGATCTCGGCTTCACGACGCTGAAGAATCGCGTGCTGATGGGCTCGATGCACACCGGCCTCGAGGACAGCCGCAAGACGCTGCCGCGCCTCGCTGAATATTTCGCCGAGCGCGCGCGCGGCGGGGTCGGCCTGATCGTGACGGGCGGCTTCGCGCCGAACGTGGCCGGCTGGACCAAGCCGTTCGGCGGCACGCTGATGACGTCGGCCGCCGCGCGCCGGCATCGCGAGATCACCGGCGCCGTGCACGCGGAGGACGGCAAGATCGCGCTGCAGATCCTGCATACGGGGCGCTACGGTTATCACCCGTTCGCGGTCGCGCCGTCGAAGATCAAGTCGCCGATTTCGCCGTTCGCGCCGCACGAACTGAGCGCGCGCGGCGTCGAGCGGCAGATCCGCGCGTTCGTGCGCTGCGCGACGCTGGCACGCGAGGCCGGTTACGACGGCGTCGAGATCATGGGCTCCGAGGGCTACCTGATCAACCAGTTCATCTCGATGCATACGAACAAGCGCACCGACCAGTGGGGCGGTTCGTACGAGAACCGCATCCGCCTGCCGATCGAGATCGTAGAGCGCACACGCGAAGCGGTCGGCCGCGACTTCATCCTGATCTACCGGCTGTCGATGCTCGACCTGATTCCGGACGGCAGCGACTGGAGCGAAACCGTGCAGCTCGCGAAAGTGGTCGAACGGGCCGGCGCGACGATCATCAACACGGGGATCGGCTGGCACGAGGCGCGCGTGCCGACGATCGCGACGTCGGTGCCGCGCGGCGCGTTCGCGTGGGTGACGAAGAAGATGAAGGGCGAGGTCGGCATCCCGCTCGTGACGACCAACCGGATCAACCGGCCCGAAGTGGCCGAGCAGATTCTCGCGGACGGCTGCGCGGACATGGTGTCGATGGCGCGCCCGCTGCTCGCGGATGCCGAGTTCGTCGTCAAGGCCGCGCAGGGCCGTGCCGACGAGATCAACACCTGCATCGGCTGCAATCAGGCGTGCCTCGATCATGCGTTCAAGAACAAGATCGCGTCGTGCCTGCTGAATCCGCGCGCGTGCCACGAGACGGAGCTGAAATACACGCCCGCGCCGCAGCCGAAGCGCATCGCGGTGGTCGGCGCGGGGCCGGCCGGGCTCGCGTGCTCGACCGTGCTCGCGCAGCGCGGCCATCAGGTCGACCTGTTCGACGGCGCGGCCGAGATCGGCGGCCAGTTCAACATGGCGAAGCGGATTCCGGGCAAGGAGGAATTTCACGAAGCGCTGAGCTACTTCGGCCGGCAGGTCGAACTGACCGGCGTGAAACTGCACCTGAACCGCCGCGTCGATGCGAGCGACCTGATCGCGGGTGGCTACGACGAGATCGTGCTCGCGACCGGCGTCGCGCCGCGCGACCCGAAGATTCCGGGGCAGGACGGGCCGAACGTGTTCAGCTATATCGACGTGCTCGCGGGCAAACAGCCGGTCGGCCGGCGGGTCGCGGTGGTGGGCGCGGGCGGGATCGGCTTCGATGTCGCCGAGTATCTGGTGCAGGAGGGCGAGTCGCCGGCACTCGATCTGGATGAATGGAAAGCCGAGTGGGGCGTGACCGACCCGGCCACGACGCGCGGCGGCGTGACGCGTGCGCAGGTGTCGGCGCCGACGCGGGAAGTGACGCTGCTGCAGCGCAAGGCCGCGCCGCTCGGCAAGGGGCTCGGCAAGACGACCGGCTGGATTCGCCGTGCGACGTTGAAGATGAAGCAGGTGAAGATGATTGGCGGTGTGAACTATGAGTTGATCGACGCGCGCGGGCTGCATGTGTCGTACGGCGAGCAGCGCACCGATCACGAGCTAATCGAAGCCGATACGATCGTGCTCTGCACAGGACAGGAGCCGCAGCGCGCGTTGCTCGCGCCGCTGCAGGCGGCCGGGCGCTCGGTGCACCTGATCGGCGGCGCGGAACTGGCCGCCGAACTCGACGCGAAGCGCGCGATCGATCAGGGCGCGCGGCTGGCGGCGCGGCTGTAACGGGCGGGTGCTGCGACGGTCATTCGGCTGATCGTCGCGTGGCGACGAGCGGCTTACGCGACGGTTCGCGGCTCGCCGCCTGATGCGCCGATTCGCGGGTGCAGAACCATAACGAGCTGCCGCGCCACCATGCAATATGGCGGCGCGAGCCCGGCAGACCGTGCCCGCAATCGACCGGCGCGGCTCAGGCCGCTTCGGCCCGCTCTTCCTCTTCCGCTTCGAGCATCGCCTTGACGATCAGGTAGATGGCCGGAAGGTCATCATCGTCGCGGCGCCAGTCGACCGGCTCCTCGACGTCTGCGGCAACCAGCCGGCTGCCACGC
Organism: Burkholderia sp. E168m23; assembly: GCF_016586125.1. Lineage (NCBI taxonomy): Bacteria > Pseudomonadati > Pseudomonadota > Betaproteobacteria > Burkholderiales > Burkholderiaceae > Burkholderia > Burkholderia sp. E168m23. Next base: position 10,165 of record NZ_BCPP01000012.1, on the reverse strand, counting down.
AGCCGGATGAATGCGTCGACGACGGCCGGATCGTTGCGGTTCAGGAAGCCGGGATTCGAGAACGCCAGCTCCTCGACGTTCAGCAGCGCCTGCCAGCTCATCGTGCGAACGGCCGCCGGGTGGGTGCGGCGGCGCAGACCGAGCGCCCGCTGCGCGGGGCCGCCCGCGACACGCTGCAGATCGACGACCGCCCGCTGCGCGGCGCGCTCGAAGTGGACGGGATTGAAACCGGGTTGCTCGGGATCGAATGCGGAAGCCTGGAACATGGTCGCCTCACAAAAGTCCGTTCGTCTGTGGATGACGGAATTCGGGTCAAATGGTGCAAAAGCACTGTAAATATATACAGTGTTCAGCGCGGTTTCAAGCCCCGAATGCAGAATTTCGTGCGTCGGCGCTCGACGCTCGACGCTCGACGCGGGCGATCGCATCGATCGGGCGGACGATCTACACCGCCGCCGCAATCGTCTCCCGCAACCACCGATGCGCGGGATCGCGATGCACGCGCTCGTGCCACAGCATCGACATTTCATAGCCGGGCACCTCGACCGGTGCGTCCACCACGCGCAGCGCGGGCACGTCGCGCACCAGCCGCTCGGGCAGCATCGCGACGAGATCGGTGCTCGCGACGGCCGACATCACGAACAGGAAGTGCGGCACCGACAGCACGACGCGCCGCGTGGCCCCTGCCTTCGCGAGCACTTCGTCCGTCACGCCGAAGAAGCCGCCGCCGTCGGGCGACACGATCACGTGTTCGAGCGTGGCGAACTGCGCGAGCGTCGGGCGCCGCTTCAGCTTCGGATGACCGGCGCGGCCGATCAGCACGTAGCGCTCGACGAACAGCGGCAGGCGCCGCATGCCGGGCGGCGACCCTTCCGTCGTATGGAAGGCCAGGTCGATGCCGTTTCGTTCGGCATCCTGCTCGATGCGCGGCGGCACGAGTTCGACGACGGCGAGCCGCGTGCCGGGCGCGGTCGAACGCAGCGTGCGCAGCGCGGGCAGCACGATCGTCGATTCGCCGTAGTCGGTCGCGGCCACGCGCCACGTGTGCGTCGCGGTCGCGGGATCGAACGGCGTGGCCGGGATCACCGCGCGCTCGACCGCTTCGAGCGCATTGCGCAACGGCTCGCGCAGCGCTTCCGCGCGCGCGGTCGGCCGCATCCCGCGCGGGCCGGGCAACAGCAGCGGATCGCCGAACACGTCGCGCAGTTTCTGCAGCTGCACGCTGACCGACGGCTGCGACATGTTCAGCTTCTCGGCCGCGCGCGTGACGTTGTGCTCGGCGAGCAGCACGTCCAGCGTGACGAGCAGGTTCAGATCGAGCCGTCTGAGATTATTCATGGCTATACCTGGGATATCAGGAATTCATTTCAAATATACCGTTGAAAGCCGCATCCTGCAGTCATTCAATCCACGGAGTGACGAACATGAATGTGCTGATCGTGTATGCCCATCCCGAGCCGCGTTCGCTGAACGGCGCGCTGCGCGATTTCGCCGTCGCGCATCTCGAAGCGGCCGGCCACGCGGTGCAGGTGAGCGACCTGTATGCGATGAACTGGAAGGCGACGCTGGATCCGAACGACGTGACCGATCGTGTACCCGATGCGCGATTCGATCCGTCGCTCGATTCGAAGCGCGCGTTCGCAGCGGGTACGCAAAGCGAAGACATCGCACGCGAGCAGGACAAGCTGAAGTGGGCCGACGCGGTGATCCTGCAGTTTCCGCTGTGGTGGTTCTCGATGCCGGCGATCATGAAGGGCTGGTTCGAGCGCGTATATGCGTACGGTTTCGCGTACGGCGTCGGCGAACATTCCGATACGCACTGGGGCGACCGCTACGGCGAAGGGATGTTGGCAGGCAAGCGGGCGATGATCGTCGTCACGACGGGCGGGTGGGAATCGCACTACAGCCGGCGCGGCATCAACGGGCCGATCGACGACTTGCTGTTCCCGATCCAGCACGGCGTGCTGTATTACCCGGGGTTCGACGTGCTGCCGCCGTTCGTGATCTACCGGACGGGCAAGATGAACGCCGCGCGTTTCGACCAGACGTGTACGGCGCTCGGCCAGCGTCTGAACGATCTGTGGACCACACCGCCGATTCCGTTCCGCCGGCAGAACGCGGGCGATTACGAGATTCCGGCGCTGACGCTGAAGGAGGACATCGCGCCGGGGAAAGTGGGGTTCGCCGCGCATTTGACCGCCTGACGGTTACTGCACACCCCGAGGCAGGGCGGCACGGACAACCGCCGCCAAATGCAAGATGCCAAACGCGGAATGCAAACGACCCGGCCGGCCTGCGTGACATCGCCGGCCGCCCGGGTCGTGCTTCTCGTGGCATCTCGTGGCACCTCGCGGCCGTGGGGCACGGCCGCGATTCACCGTTGCTTACCGATCGTCGTCCCGCACCGAAGACGGATGCCGGCACAGCGCCCGCACCTCCATCTCCATATACGGAAACAGCGGCAGCTGGCTCAGCACGTCATGCAGCTGCTGCACGCTTTCGACGTCGAAGATGCTGACGTTCGCATACTGCCCGGCGATCCGCCACAGATGGCGCCAGACGCCTTCGTTCATCAGCCGCTGGCACATCGCCTTTTCTTCGGCCTTCAGCGTGGCCGCCTTCACCGGGTCCATGTCCGCCGGCAGGCGAACGGTCATTTCCACATGAAACAGCATCCTGCACTCCTTGCGTTGTCGATTCGTCGAACGGGAAGGGCGCTCACGCCTGCGCGCGGGCCCGCTCGACTTCGCTGCCCGGCACGTCCTGCTTGTCCTTGAGCAGCGAGAAGTCGAAGTCGATCAGCGCGAACTGCCCGTCGACGCCGTACGGCTTGCCTTCCGCGCCCTCTGCCTGCCTGACCGGCGGGATCAGCCCGTCGCGCGTCGCGAATGCGAAGTCGTCCCACAGATGCGGATCGCCATCGATGTTGATCTGCGTCGTCAGCTTACGATAACCGTCCGCCGAAACGAAGAAGTGGATGTGCGCCGGACGATGGCCGTGGCGGCCGAGCTGGTCGAGCAGTTGCTCGGTCTTGCTGCCCGGCGGCACGCTGTAGCCGACCGGCAGCACGCTGCGGAAGCTGTAGCGGCCTTCGGCATCGGTGCGGATCGAGCGGCGCAGGTTGAACGCGGGCTGCGACGCGTCGAAGTACGAGTAATTGCCCAGATGGTTCGCATGCCACACCTCGACCAGCGCGTTCGCGAGCGGTGCGCCGTCCTGGCCGAGCACCCGGCCGCGCATGATCAGCGTCTGGCCCGGATCGGTGCCGTCGTCGAGCCGCGCGTGGCCGACCGATTCCGGCGCGCCGGCGACGTACAGCGGCCCTTCGATCGTGCGCGGCGTGCCGCCCTGGATGCCGGCCTTTGCCTCGGCTTCGTCCATCCGCACGTCGAGGAAGCGTTCGAGGCCGAGGCCCGCGGCGATCAGCCCGAATTCGCGGCCGGCTTCGTTCAGGTAGTTCAGGGCCGTCCAGAATTCGCTCGGCTGCACGTCGAAGTCCTCGATCGTGTAGCAGATGTCCTTCACGATCCGGTTGACGATCGCGCGCACGCGCGGGTTGCCGGGCTTCTCGGCGGCGTCGTCGAAGGTCTTCAGCAGGGCGTCGATGGCTTGCTTGTTCATCTGTGTCTCCGGTGTCGGTTGTCGTGTGGGGATCAGCGGGCGCCGCGTCGCATCCGTTCGATGCGGGCCCAGTCGAAGGTGATGCCGAGGCCGGGCGTCGCCGGCAGATGCAGCTTGAAATCCTCGTAACGCAGCGGCTCGACGAGGATCTCCTCGGTGAGCAGCAGCGGGCCGAACAGTTCGGTGCCCCATTTCAGCGAGTCGAACGTGCTGAACAGTTGCGCGGACGCCATCGTGCCGGCCGCGCCTTCGAGCATCGTGCCGCCGTACAGTTCGATGCCGGCCGCCGCGGCGATCGACGCGACGCTCGCCGCGCCCTGCAGGCCGCCCGATTGCGCGATCTTCACCGCGAACACGTCGGCCGCGCGATCCTGCGCGAGCGCGAACGCATCGACGGCGCCGTGCAGCGCCTCGTCGGCCATGATCGGCACCTGCGCGAGCTGCGTGAGGCGTTTCAGCCCCGCGCGGTTGGTCGCGGCGATCGGCTGCTCGACGAGGCTCACGCCGGCGTCGGCCAGCCGCGCGCCGGCCCAGATCGCGTCGGTTTCGCTCCACGCCTGGTTCACGTCGACCCGCACGTCGCCGCGCTCGCCGAGCGCGCGCTTGATCGCGACCACGTGCGCCACGTCGTCGGCGACCGCGTTCGAGCCGATCTTCAGCTTGAACGCGCGATGGCGGCGGGCGTCGAGCATCGCTTCGGCTTCCGCGATGTCGCGCTGCGTGTCGCCGCTCGCGAGTGTCCACGCGACATCGACCGTATCGGTCCGGCGCCCGCCGAACAGCTCGGACAGCGGCACGCCCAGGCGCCGCGCCTGCGCGTCGAACAGCGCGGTCTCGATCGCGCACTTCGCGAAGCGGTTGCCCTGGAACAGCTTGCGCGCCCGCGCCAGCGCGGCGCCCGGACGCGTCGCGTCCAGGCCCTGCAGCAGCGGCGCGAAGTAGGTGTCGATGTTGACCTTGATGCTTTCGGGGCTCTCCTCGCCATAGGCGAGGCCGCCGATGGTCGTCGCCTCGCCGACGCCTTCGATACCGTCCGTGCATCGAACGCGGACCAGCACGAGGGTCTGGCAATTCATCGTCGCGACCGACAATTTGTGGGGCCGGATCGTCGGCACGTCGACCAGCAGCGTCTCGATGCGTTCGATGGTGGCGGCAGTTGCTATCATGCGATTCCTCCTGTTGGTGCACATGGTAGGAATTCCGGCCCCGCGTCGTCCAACACTCTTTCCGACTACTTCCATACCTTTGAGGCATGAAATGGAATTGCGTCAGCTCCGTTACTTCATCGCCGTCGCCGAGGAAATGAACATCACGCGGGCGGCGGAGCGGCTGCACATGACGCAGCCGCCGCTGAGCCGCCAGCTCCAGGCGATCGAGGAGGAGATCGGGCTGCCGCTGTTCGAGCGTGGCGCACGGCCGCTGAAACTGACCGATGCCGGGCGCGTGTTCTATGCGCAGGCGAAACGTCTGGTCGACCAGGCCGACGAACTGGGGCCGCTCACGCGACGGCTCGCGCAACTGTCGGAGCGGATCGTGATCGGCTTCGTGCCGTCGGCGCTGTACGGCGCGCTGCCGGATGTGATCCGTGCGTTTCGCGAGGCGCAGCCGGACGTCGAGCTGTCGCTGATCGAAATGTTCACGCTCGAACAGCTCGGCGCGCTGAAGGGCGGGCGGATCGACGTGGGGTTCGGCCGCCTGCGCTTCGACGACGACCAGCTGGTGCGCGAGGCGCTGATCGAGGAAAAGCTGATCGCGGCGCTGCCGGCCGGGCATCGGCTCGCCGATCCGGCTCGGCCGCTGACGCTCGCGGATCTCGCGAACGAGACGATGATCGTCTACCCGAGCACGCCGCGGCCGAGCTTCGCCGATCAGCAGTTGTCGGCGCTGCGCGACGGCGCGGTCGTGCCGGCGGCCGTGCACGAGGTGCGCGAGCTGCAGACCGCGCTCGGGCTCGTGGCCGCGCAGGTGGGCGTGTCGCTGGTGCCGGAGAGCGTCGAGGGCGTGCGCGTGAAGGGCGTCGTCTACCGGCGGCTGCCGGAGCCGGGCGCGACGTCGCCGATCATCATGAGCCGTCGTCTGCACGGCGAAAGCGCGGCCACGGCCGCGTTTTGCGCGATTGCGCGGGAGATGATCGTGCCGGCCGCGTGACGGCTGCCGGACGGCCCAAAAACGCTCGCCGTGCGGGCCGATTATTGCCGCACATGGTTTTTTCTATCCTGCCCGTGCCGGATAAACCGGCAAGGCTGCTCTCCGTAAACAGGGTTGGACGCGGGGTTTCCCGCTCCGTATCGACCTGGAACATTCGAGGAGAGCAGCGTGAGCCGATTTGGGAAAAGCATAAAGTTCAGGATCTTTTTCGCGCTTGCCGCGTGTGTCGCGCTCATGGTCGCCATCGGCGTGTTCGGGCTGTTCGGCCTGTCGAGGCTGAATGCGAACGTCCACGATGCCTATACGGGCAATACCTTGCCGATCAGCGAGTTGTCGGAAATTCGCGCCGCGACCTTCGAGACGCAGCTGCGGCTGCGTGGGGCGTCGTCCGAGCGCGATCCCGCGCGGCTCCGGAGCGGGATCGACGAGACGCGTGCCGAGCAACGCCGTCTCGACACGATATGGAACCGCTACTACGGCCAATCGATCACGAGCGAGAAGGAGCAGCGCATCGCCGACCGCATTCGCGACGTGCTGCCCCGGTTCCGGGCCGGCGTGGACGCGGCCCTCGCAGCGGTGGACGGCGGGGACCGCGATGCCGCCACGGCGGCGATCGACCGGCTGGCGCCCGCCGCCGGCGCGCTCAAGCAGGCGCTCGACGACGACATCGCCCTGAACATCGATCAGGCGAAGTCGTTCGTCGATGACAGCGCGTCGACCTTCGTCATGATCTTGTGGATCGCGATCGGCCTGATCGGCATCGGCGTGCTGGTCGCGGCGTGGGTGTCCGCGCACCTGATGCGACACATCTCGACGCCGCTCGGGCAGGCCGTGAGCGTGGCCGACGAAATCGCCGGCGGGTCGCTGGACAACCGGATCGACATCGCTTCGCACGATGAATTCGGCCGGTTGCTCGGGGCGCTGGCGACGATGGACCGGCAGCTGGGTACGACGGTGCGCGGCATCAAGCGCAGCGCGGAAGCGGTGGCGGTCGCGTCGCGCCAGATCGCGAGCGGCAATGCCGATCTGTCGGCCCGCACGGAAGAGCAGGCCGCGTCGCTCGAGGAAACCGCGTCGAGCATGACGCAACTGACCGAGACCGTGAGGCAGAACGCCGACAACGCGCAGCAGGCCAATACGCTGGCGACGCGCGCAACCGGCATGGCCGATGCCGGCAACGATGCCGTGCAGAGCATGGTCGCGACGATCGGGCAGATCAGCAGCAGTTCCAGCCAGGTTTCCGACATCACGGGCGTCATCGAGGGCATCGCGTTCCAGACCAACATCCTCGCGCTCAACGCCGCGGTGGAGGCCGCGCGCGCCGGCGAGCAGGGGCGCGGCTTCGCGGTGGTCGCGAGCGAGGTGCGCAGCCTCGCGCAGCGCTCGGCGGCCGCCGCGAAGGAGATCAAGGAACTGATCGGCGCGTCGGTGTCGATGATCCGGGACAGCGCGCAGCAGGCCACGGGCGTCGGCGCGACGATGGGGGACGTGAAGCTCGCGATCAAGCAGGTGTCCGATATCGTCGCCGAAATCGCGGCGGCCTCGCGGGAGCAGAGCCAGGGGATCGGGCAGGTCAATCTGGCGATCGAGCAGATGGACCAGGTGACGCAGCAGAACGCGGCGCTCGTCGAGCAGGCAGCCGCGGCGGCGCATTCGCTCGAGGAGCAGGCCGGCCGCCTGCAGGCGGCGATGGCCACGTTCAAGCTCGCCCCGAATGCCGTCGATGTGCCGGCCGTGACGTCGGTCGCGCCTGCGCCGGCATCCGCGCTCGCCCTCGCGCCGACGAAACCGCCGGTGGTGGAGCCGCTGGCGGCAGGGCTGAGCGTCCCTGTCGCGGGCGGAGCCGTCGACTGGAAGGCATTTTGATCGGGATAACGGTTCGCAGCCTGCTGCGACGGGAGTATCGACCCTTGAAAGGCTCGACGCGTTCTGCTCACGTGGTACTCACGCTCGATGCGCTCGTCGACGCATGCGTGCGTTTCGATCCGTCGGACGGGGATCAACGGCTGATCGTCCGGACGCTGGTCGTGCCGATGCTCGCACGGCGGCTGAAGTGGCTGGGGCTGTTGCTGCGCGCGAGTCCGCGCAGCGAGGCCACGCGCACGATGCTCGAACGGATCGAAGGGGCGCTCGCGTGCGCGGCGGCACGGCTCGAGGCTGCGCGCCGGCCGTCCGCGGATACGGCGACGAATGCCGTGCCGCGGCGCGGACCGCGGGCGTAGATCCCGACGTCGTCGCGGGAGCGAGGGCCGACCGTCGCTCGGAGCGCGGTCGCCCGCACGAACGAAAGGCGAATGGTGGAGACAGCGATTGGCAGGACGGCGCGCGAAACGCCGCGTGCGGCGTGGAGCGGCGCGCGGACGGCTGCTTCAGCGCCTGGCGTCGAGCGTTTCCGACGGCGATTCGCCGAACTTCTCCCGATACGCGATCGCGAACCGGCCCAGGTGGGTAAACCCGCAATCGAGCGCGATATCGGCAATCCGCCGGTCCGATGCCGCGCCGCGCAGCAGTTCGCGCGCGTGCGCGAGCCGCGTCGCGCGCAGGTATTGCATCGGGCTCATCCCGCGGAATTGCAGGAACGCATCGCGCAGCGTCCGTTCGGGCACGTTGGCGGCCTGGACGATATCGGCGAGCTGCAGCGGCTGCGCGTAGTGCGCATCGACGAACTCCTGCGCGCGCCGCACGAAACCCGGCGCCGGGTCGCGGTGCGCCGCCTGCAGCACCGACGGCGGATGGCCTTCGATCAGCAGGTCGATCAGCAGATGCTCGAGCTGCGACGCGACCCGCGGGTTCGCGTTCGCACGTTCCAGCAGCTCGGGCGACCGCGCGACGAGCATCAGTTGCTGGCGCCACGCGGCGAGTGCGGTGTCGCTCACGTGCAGCACCGGGTCGAGCATCGCGCGCGGGTTGCCGGTCAGCGCGCCGACGGTCGCCGCGTCGATGCGCAGCACGAACTGCTCGCAATCGGCCGACAGCACCGCGTCGAAGCGCTCGCCGGGCGCGCACAGCACGCCGGTCTGGCCATCGACGCCGAGTTGCCGCCCCATCGCGCGCACTTCGGCCTGCCCGGACAGGCAGAACATCAGCAGGTAGTAGCCGTCGACGGCATCGACCTGCACGCGCATCGCGTCGCCGAACGCGATCGTGCCGATCCCGAGCCCGCCCAGCTTGACGAAATCCATGTGCGACGCACCCCGCACACGGCCGCTCGGCAGCAGCGCGTGCGGCTGCATCACGCGCGAGATTCGCTCGCGCGTCTCGTCGAGATCGCGGGATTCGAACAGCCGGTGCGCGCGCAGCGCGAGCGGCTCGAACGACGTTGGGGACATGGGCCTGTGCCTTGGTATGGACGACGCGCGCTTCGATCCGACGAATGGGTCGCGATCGTGCGGCGGCCGCGTGTGCCGCCATGCTAGCGCAGAAATCCGCCGAAAGTGGATATTGCGCCGCCGCAATCGCACTTTCCGGATAGACGCCGAATATTAGCTTTTCAAAAATCGGCTCCATGCATTCAACGCAACGGAACCACAAGGAGTCCGACATGGAGCAGACAGAATCGCCCGTCGTTTTCGCCGCGCGCGGCGACGCGTCCGACGTGACCTTCCCGCACGACGACGGCTCGCGCGTGCCGTACAAGGTGTTCAGCTCGCGGGCGGTCTACGATCGCGAGCAGGAACGCATCTTCCGCGGGCCGACGTGGAATTTCGTCGCGCTCGAAGCGGAAATTCCGAACGCCGGCGACTTCAAGAGCACGTTCGTCGGCGACACGCCGGTGGTCGTCACGCGCACCGAGGACGGCACGCTGTCCGCGTGGGTGAACCGCTGCGCGCACCGCGGCGCGCAGGTGTGCCGCAAGTCGCGCGGCAACGCGAGTTCGCACACGTGCGTGTATCACCAGTGGAGCTTCGACAACCAGGGCAACCTGCTCGGCGTGCCGTTCCGGCGCGGCCAGAAGGGGATGACCGGGATGCCGGCCGATTTCGACCCGAAGCAGCACGGGCTGCGCAAGCTGCGCGTGGACAGCTATCGCGGGCTCGTGTTCGCGACCTTCAGCGATGAAGTGGCGCCGCTGCCCGAGTATCTCGGCGAGCAGATGCGCCCGTGGATCGACCGGATCTTCCACAAGCCGATCGAGTATCTCGGCTGTACGCGCCAGTATTCGAAGTCGAACTGGAAGCTGTACATGGAGAACGTGAAGGACCCGTATCACGCGAGCATGCTGCATCTGTTCCATACGACCTTCAACATCTTCCGCGTCGGGATGAAGGCGCGCTCGATTCCGGATGCGAACCACGGGCTGCACAGCATCATCACGGTGACGAAGACGGGCGACGATACGTCGGCCGCGTACAAGCAGCAGAACATCCGTTCGTTCGACGAGGGCTTCCATCTGGAA
>NZ_BCPP01000011.1:0-21482 GCF_016586125.1 Burkholderia sp. E168m23 | reverse complement strand
AAAGATCGTCTTCGAGAACGTGCCGACGTACGCGACGAGGCCCGTGCGGTCGAGGCNCTTCAGCGATTCACCGGCCGGCCCTCGAAGCGGAATTCGCCGTCGTAATCGTCCTCGATGATCACCGCGCGGCGGCGCTGCGCCCATTCGAGCAGCGCGACGCGGCGCTCGAGCGTCATCGGCATGCCGAGCGGGAACTGATGCGACGGCGTCACGTAGACGAGCCGCGCGTCGTCCGGCAACCGTTCCGTGACGAGTCCCTGCGCGTCGACCGGCACGCCGATCACCGTCGCGCCGAGCGACGCGAACGCGGCGCGCGCGGGCGGATAGCCGGGGTCCTCGACCGCGACGACGTCGCCCGGCCGCACGACGACGCGCGCGAGCAGGTCGAGCGCCTGCTGCGCGCCTTGCGTGACGAGCACGTCGTCCCAGCTGCAGGCGACCGCGCGGCTGAATCCCGCGTAGCGCGCGATCGCGCCGCGCAACTGCGGATCGCCGGCCGGATCGTGGTACTGGCCGGGGCCGCGCGCCTGCTGGCGCAGCGCGTGATGCAGGCAGCGCCGCCATGCGTCGAACGGGAACAGCGTCTTGTCGGTCACGCCCCCGCGAAAGTCGAAGCCGGGCGAATCCTGCGGCGCGGGCATCGCGAGCGCGTCGGGCAGGTCGTTCCACAGCGCGCGCGCATCGACCGCATCGATGCGCGGCCGCTCGTCGACGATCGACGGCGCCGACGTCACCGCGGCGTGCGGCACGCGCGCGAGGCCATCGGCGACGAACGTGCCGTCGCCGGCGCGCGTAGTCAGGTAACCCTCGGCCACCAGGCGCTCGAATGCGTCGAGCGTCGTCTTGCGCGACACGCCGAGTTGTTTCGCGAGATCGCGCGTCGACGGCAGCCGCGCGCCGCCTTCGAGACGCCCGTCGACGATCGCGGTGCGCAGTTGCCGGAAGATTTGCCCCGTCAGGTCGTGACGGCCTTCGATGCGGATCGCGATGTCCATCGCAGTGGTTACCTCGATTCGTGTGATTTCACCTCGATCAGCATACCGGAACTCGACCGCGCCGGCGGCGGTTCCGGGCTCGCAGCCGCACCGGCCCTCGCGCGATTGGACCGCCGTGCGCTGCTGCCTTACGATCCACCACAAACCTCACCGCGGAGCGACCTCATGCTGTCCGAAGACGAACTGGCGCTGCTCGACGCGATCCGCGCCACCGGCAGCCTGTCGCGTGCCGCCGCGCGGCTCGGCAAGGCGCCGTCGACGGTGTCGCATGCGGCGCGCCAGCTCGAAACCCGGTTCGACGCGCTGCTGTTCGACCGGCGCGGCTACCGGCTGCAGCTCACGCCGGCCGGACAATTGCTGACCGACGAGGCGGCGCGGCTGGCGCTCGACGTCGCCCGGCTGACGCAGCGCGTGCGGCAGGTCGCGAGCGGCTGGGAGGACCGGCTGTGGATCGTCAGCGACGAGGTGCTGGAGTTCGATACGCTCCTGCCGGTCGTCCGCGCGTTCGATGCGCTCGATTCCGGCGTGTCGCTGCGTTTCACGCACGAGGTGCTTGGCGGGACCTGGGAAGCGTTGCGCGACGGCCGCGCGGATCTGGTCGTCGGCGCGACCAACGAGCCGCCGGCGATGCCGGGCCTCAAGTGGTTCGAACTCGGCGCGATGGAGTGGGTGTTCGCGGTGTCGCCGCGCCATCCGCTGGCGGCCGCGAGCGGGGTGCTGACGCGCGACGCGATCGGTGCGCACCGCTCGGTCGTCGTCGCCGATTCGTCACGGCGGGCGGCCGGCCGCGCGTATGGCCTGCTCGGCGGGCAGGCGGTGCTCGCGGTGCCGTCGATGCGCGCGAAGATCCTCGCGCAGCGCGATGCGCTCGGCGTCGGCTGGGTGCCGCGCCGGCGCGTCGCGTCGCTGCTCGCGCGCGGCGAACTGGTCGAGAAGCCGACGGCCGATCCGCGCGAGCCGAATCTGCTGTACGTCGCGTGGCACGGCGATCGTGACGGCCGCGCGCTGCAATGGTGGCTGGAGCAACTGCGCGAGCCGCGGCTCGCGCAGCGGCTGCTCGACGGGATCGATGTGATCGGCTGAGCGCGCTCGCTCAAACATGTTCGACGTTTTCGAACATGTCCGTCGTGCCCGTCGCACGGCAAGGCCGCGCGCCGCGCGCATCCTGTGTTCACGGTCAACTCACCGGTTCACAGGAGAACATCATGCAACGCTTCGAAGGAAAGACGGTCCTCGTCACGGGCGGCAACAGCGGCATCGGCCTGGCGGCCGCCCGCGCATTCGCGGTCGAAGGCGCGCGAGTCGTCATCACCGGGCGCGACGCCGACACGCTGGAAGCCGCCCGTCAAACGCTCGGCGAAGGCGCGCTGGCGATTCGCAACGAAGCCGGCAGCGTCGCATCGGCCCGCGCGCTGGCCGACGCGCTCGCCGCCGCCGGCGTGCGGCTCGACGCCGTATTCGTCAACGCGGGCGTCGCGAAACTCGCGCCGTTCGCCGACAGCGACGAAGCGATGTGGGATCTCGTGTTCAACACCAACGTGAAGGGCGCGTATTTCCAGATCCAGTCGCTCGTGCCGCTGCTGAACCGCGGCGCATCGATCGTGATCAACGGCTCGATCAACGCGCATATCGGGATGCCCGGCTCGTCGGTGTACGCGGCGAGCAAGGCGGCCGTCAATTCGTTCGCGAAGACGCTGTCGACGGAACTGCTGCCGCATGGCGTGCGCGTGAATGTGGTGAGCCCGGGGCCCGTGCAGACGCCGCTGTACGGCAAGCTCGGGCTCGACGCGGCGACGCTCGACGCGACGGCCGACAAGATCAAGGGCCTCGTGCCGATCGGCCGGTTCGGCACGCCGGACGAAATCGCGTCGACGGTGCTGCACCTGAGCGCGCCGGAATCCGCGTTCATCGTCGGCGCGGAAATCATCGCGTCGGGCGGGATGGGATTGCTCTAAGGGGGCGACGCGGGCGGGGCCCGTAACCGGCGATGCGATGCCGGGCGAGCGGGCCCCGTCACCTGCACCTATCGTGGCGCACAAGCACCGCGCGTGTCGTCGCCGGTTTTCAACTGCGTCACCGTCAACCCTGCGAACGTCGCGCGGCCTTGCTCGGCGAACACGGCCACGCGATCCGCGTCGAGCGGCGGAAAGATCAGGTCCGTCAGCGCGACGCGACCGCCGTTCGCGAACACTTCGACCGAGCCGCGATCGACGACGATTTCGAGCCGCAGTTGCCCGTGTTCGAGCGGCAGATCGACGATGTGCTCGCGGCTGAACGTGCTGGCGAAATTCGCTTCGCCGGATTGCGAGCGGTCGAGCGTCAGCGTGCGCTTCGCCGTGTCGTACACGATCCGGGTGCCGATCGAGCCGTCGGTCGAGCGCCGGACGATCAGGCCCGCGCGCGCGGCACGCTGCGGCGAGATCGTCACCGTGATGCGCTGGACGACGCCGCGCGTCGCGGCCGACAGCGCGCGGGTGGCGGAGTCGACCGTCAGGTCGCCTTCATGCACGGCGGGCCGGCCGTCGGCCCACGCGTCGAAGGCGGCGGCCGGCACGACGATGAGGGTCGGCTCGCCGTCGATCGTCTTCAGCGCCAGTTCGCGCGGCAGCGTGGTCGCGCCACGCCATGGGGTGGTCGGCACCTTGGCCGCGTAATCCCAGTTGCTCATCCATGCGATCGCGACCGGCCGGGCGCCCGGTGCGCCGGAGAACGTGCCGGCCGCGTAAAAATCGGCGCCGTGGTCGACCCAGTGGAATTGCGCGGGGTCCGAACCGGCGGGTGCGACGCGGTCGGGCACGAACGTGCGGCCGTCGAAGTTGCCGACGAAGTACATCGCGCCGGAACCGCCCGCGATCGACCACGGATTCACGTTGACGATCATCACCCACTTGATGCGGCGGGGATCGCCGTCGAGCGGCAACGGTATGAGGTCCGGCATTTCCCACAGCGCGCCCGCATGCGGCACGTCCGGCAGCGTGAAGTCGCTCAGGAACGACCAGTGGATCAGGTCGTCGGAGCGATAGAGCTTCACGACGTGCGCGTCGGCAACGACCGTCGTCATCAACCAGTAGCCGCCCGCCGCGTACCACGACACTTTCGGATCACGAAATTCCTTCGATTCCGGATCGAGCGTCAGCACCGGGTTGTGCGCATATGGCTGCCAGGTCGTGCCCTGATCGAGGCTGTACGCGAGCGACTGCGCCTGGATGCCGGGCGCGTGACCCGAGCCGGGCTTGTAGACGCTCGTATAAAGCGCGACGAGCGGCGTGTGGCCCGGCGTGCCGAGGCCGGACGTGTTCAGGGTGTCGGCGACGATCGAGCCCGAGAAGATTTCCTCGGTGGCGTTCGCGCGCATCGCGACCGGCTGCTCGCGCCAGTGAACGAGATCGGTGCTGGTCGCGTGCCCCCACGACATGTTGCCCCAGTCGTTGCCGAGCGGGTTGTACTGATAGAACAGGTGATAGCGGCCGTTCGCGTAGACGAGCCCGTTCGGGTCGTTCATCCAGTTGCGTTGCGGCGTGTAGTGGAGGGCGGGCCGCCATTGCGGCGTGCCGTTGTCGGGCGGCGCGTGGCACGGAGCGGCCACGGCCTGCGTGCAGGCCACGCAGGCGAACAGCAGCCGGACGAGCCGGACGAAAAAGCGGAAAGACGTCGAATTCATGCGGGACCAGGCGCTTCGTCGGGCGAAGCGGGAAAGGGCGCAGGCCGTTTGCAACGACGGCCTGCGCAACGGTCAAAGGAAAAGTCGAAAGAAAAAGAGGAGGCGCACACGCGACACGCGCGATACGCACCTCCTGAACCTCGTGCCTTTATCGACGATGGTTATTCGGGGTTTCCTAGTTGCCCTGGCCGTTGCCGTCGTTGTGGCCGGCCCCCGTCGCCGGCAGGTTCGCCGGGATGTCGCCGTAGCCGCCGAGGCCGCCGCGTCCATACGTGCGGTCGACCGCGGTCGACGTGCCGTTGATGTTCACCTTCACCGTGGGCGCGAGCGTGCCGCCGCGGCGCGGGCCGATCGCATCGATGAACGACTCGACGAGCCCGCCCGGCATCACGTAGTGCGAATACGACTGGAATTCGCGCGGATTCTGGTTCGGGTCCTGCGAGTACGGCGCGCCGGCCGGTGCGGAGAAGTCGGTCGGGTTGCCGAGCACGAGGCCGCTGCCGCCGTTCAGCGGCAGGAAGTCGCTGCGGATGCCGTTGCCGACGAAGCCGTACACGCCGTCCGGGCCGTCGACGCCGGCCGCCATCGTCGTGCGGTGGCTGATCGTGAACAGGTAGTACTTGCCGTCCTTCAGGTAGATCTGCGGGCGCTCGGTCTGGTCGTCGACGCAGTTCGCCGACAGGATCGGCGGCAGGAACTTCCACGCGGTCAGTTGCGGGTTCGTCGCGACCGCCAGGCCGACGTTGGCCTTTTGATACACTGCGCCCGAATTCATCACCGCGTTGAGATCTTCGCGGTTCGGATCGTTCGGCGCGTAGCCGAGATCGGCCTCGGTGCAGGTGCGCGAGCCGCGCGGGCCGCCGGTGTTGCCTTCGAACACCATGTAGGTCTTGCCCGGATGCGCGGGATCGGTGAACACGAACGGATCGCGGAACGAGAAGTAGGTGTTCTGCTGGCCGGTCTGGTAGTAGTTGCCGTCCGGCTGCAGCAGCGCCTTGTGATCGTCGAAGCCGGTGAACCACACGTGCTTGTCGTCGGCGTGGATGTTGCCGTCGGCGCGCGTGATGATCGCCTGCGGCGGCGTGATGTCGGCGCCGCCGGGCGCCGAGCGGTTGAACGACGTCGCGGTGTAGTAGAGGCTGACGTTGCTGCCGTTCGTCAGGCGCGCGGAGCCCGACCATTCGGCGTTGTTGGTCATCGGCGCGGTGCCGAACACCCGGGCGCTCGCGCCGTCGGGGAACAGGTGGCCGCCCCAGGTCCAGCCGCCGTTCGCGGGGCGCTGCGATGCGGGGATGCCGGCGCGGCGATAGAAGAAGCCGATGCGGGCGTGGACGTGACGGTCGTCGAACGTGTAGCCCGCGTGCGGATCGGCGGTGAGCGAGAAGATCACCTCCCAGCCCTTGTAGCTGAGCTGGTTCGCGCGCAGGTCAGCCAGCGGCCACGTGTCCCACACCCACACGTTCGAGTTGATCAGCGGGAAATCCTGCGGGATGTCCGGCATCGTCAGCGCTTGCGGCAGCGAATTCTTGTCGGCGCCCGCGGTGTGCGATTGCGCGACGATCTGGCGGATGTCCGCCCGCGTCCAGCGCATCGTGAAGTTGCCTTCGGGATCGTAGGCTTGCTGGGTATGGGGCGTGGGCACGGGCGCGCCCGTGCCGCTGGACTGCGCGTGCGCGACGGACGCGAAGGCGGCGAGTGCGCCGCCAGCGAGCAGCAAACGTTTGGCCGCGACCGGACGGAAAAGGGGAAAGTATGTCATCTCGTCGTTGTTTCCTGGAAAGGTGAAAGTGAACGGCTGAGTGGGCATCGATGTCCAAACCGGTTTGGATGCTATTTCAAACCGGTTTGGAACGCAAAAGATATTTATTTGACGGTAATCGTTACCAATTGGAAATAATTACCCGGTCGGCGCGTCCCGGGATTCGGGCAGCCGGGCGGATCGACGCATGCGAGGAGTGACGGTGAAGGTGAATCTGAAGGCGCTGTCGGACGCGCTCGGCCTGTCGCGGACGACGGTCAGCCGCGCGTTGAACGGTTACGACGACGTGAGCGAGGCGACGCGCGAACGCGTGGCGAAGGCCGCGCGGGAAATGGGGTACGTGGCCGATCCGACCGCGCGCCGGCTCGCGACCGGACGGGCCGACATGATAGGGATCGTGTATCCGTTCGGCGCCGGCGATCTCGGCGATCCGCGGTTCGCCGAGGTCGTCGCGGGCATCACCGAGCGGCTCGCCGAGCGCAATCTCGATTTCATCATCGCGTCCGCGCGACCGAACGCGGAACTGGACACCTATCGGCGGATCGTCGACGGCAAGCTCGTCGACGGGTTGATCGTCGCGCGCACGCGGGTCGACGATCCGCGGATCGCGTACCTGCAAGCGAGCGCGTTTCCGTATGTCGCGTACGGTCGCACGCAGGCCGCCGGCCCGTACGCGTGGTTCGACTTCGACAACGAGGCGGGCGCGCGCGACGCGGTGCGCCGGCTGATCGGCTTCGGGCATCGGCGCATCGCGATGATCAGCGCGCCGCTGACGCTGAATTTCGCCGCGCAGCGGCGTGCCGGTTATCTGTCGGCCTTGCGCGAAGCCGGTATCGACGCCGATCCGGCGCTGCTCGTGGAATGCCCGTTCACGCCCGACGGCGGGCAGCAGGCGGCGCGGGCGTTGCTCGCGCGCGCCGAGCCGCCGACCGCGCTGCTGGTCGACAACAACATCGCGGGCAGCGGCGCGTTTCGCGTGCTGGTCGACAACGGGCTGCGCCTGGGGACGGACCTGTCGCTGATCGTCTATGACGGCGTGCCGGCCGATATCGCGCACCCGTATCGCGTCACGGCGGTCGTGCAGCCGACCGGCCACGCGTCGGGGCGTGCGCTCGCGGAACTGATGCTGCGGCTGCTGGACGATGGCGTGTGCGATCAACGGCTCGAAGCGCCGGCCATCGAGGCGGGCGACACGGACGGTCCGTTGCGCGGGTAGCCCGCACCCAGCGGCGAGGCGACGGCGGGCGGGCAAGCGACGGCGGCCGTTGCTGAACGGCGCCCCCGTCGCAAAGGCCATGACGATGGCAGGGGCGAATACGCGTTCTTCTAGACGACCGGTCTAATCCGAGGCTATCATCCGTGCTTGTGAATGCGGCGACGCCTCAGGCAGATTCAAGCAGCGAGATGTCGTCGTTTTATTTCGGCCGCGTCTAGACGACTGGTCTAATAGGCATATATCGCATGCGGATGAATGAATCGCACGTTGCCGCGCGCCGACTGACTAACCGACAGGCGTGGCACGCCGACGTGCGGCCCCGTTTCCCCGTTCATTTTCGAAGGAGTGTCCGATCATGAAGATCCTGGTTGTCCTGACCTCGCACGACACGCTCGGCGACACCGGCAAGAAAACCGGCTTCTGGCTCGAGGAACTGGCCGCGCCGTACTACACGTTCAAGGATGCGGGCATCGAGCTGACGCTCGCGTCGCCGAAGGGCGGCCAGCCGCCGCTCGATCCGAAAAGCAGCGACCCGACGGCCCAGACCGACGCGACGCGCCGTTTCGACGCCGATGCCGCGGCCAAGGCCGAACTCGCGTCGACGCGCAAGCTGGCCGATGTGTCGGTGGACGACTACGACGCGGTGTTCTACCCAGGCGGCCACGGCCCGTTGTGGGATCTCGCCGAGGATCTGCATTCGATCGGCCTGATCGAGCGCGCGCTCGCGGCCGGCAAGCCGGTCGCGGCGGTGTGCCACGCGCCGGGTGTGCTGCGCCACGTGAAGAACCCGCAGACCGGCGAGTCGGTCGTGCGCGGCAAGCGCGCGACGGGGTTCACCAACAGCGAGGAAGCGGCCGTCGAGCTGACCGAAGTCGTGCCGTTCCTCGTCGAGGACATGCTGAAGACCAACGGCGCGGAATTCGAGCGCAGCGCCGACTGGGCGCCGCATGTCGTCACCGACGGGCTGCTGATCACCGGGCAGAACCCCGCGTCGTCGGCGCCCGCGGCCGAGGCGCTGCTCGCGAAGCTCGGTCACCGCTGAAAGCATGGCGCCGGCCGGCCCGCCGATGGCCCGCATCGCTGCGTCGTGCGCACCGCATGGCGCATTTCCAGCCGTTTTGCAGAACCAAGCAAAGGAGTCGTGGATGTCTGCCCTGTTCGAACCGTTCAAACTCAAGGATGTCACGCTGCGCAACCGCATCGCGGTGCCGCTGATGTGCCAGTACGTCGCCGAAGAGGGCGTCGTCAACGACTGGCATCACGTGCATCTGGCCAGCATCGCGCGCGGCGGCGCGGGCCTCGTGATCGCGGAGGCGACGGCCGTGTCGCCGGAAGGCCGCATCACGCCGGGCTGCGCCGGGTTGTGGAACGACGCGCAGGCCGAGGCATTCGCGCCGTCGGTCGCGGCGATCAAGGCGGCCGGCGCGGTGCCCGGCATCCAGCTCGCGCACGCGGGTCGCAAGGCGAGCGCGAATCGCCCGTGGGAAGGCGACGACCATATCGCCGACGGCGATCCGCGCGGCTGGCAGACCATCGCGCCGTCGGCCGTGCCGTTCGGCGCGCACCTGCCGAAGGTGCCGCGTGAAATGACGCACGACGACATCGCCCGTGTGCAGGCCGACTTCGTCGCATCGGCGCAGCGTGCGCGCGACCTCGGTTTCGAATGGCTGGAACTGCACTTCGCGCACGGCTATCTCGGCCAGAGCTTCTTCTCGGTGCATTCGAACCAGCGCACCGATGAATACGGCGGTTCGGCTGACAACCGCGGCCGCTTCCTCGTCGATACGCTCGCGGCCGTTCGCAAGGTCTGGCCCGAGCATCTGCCGCTGACCGCGCGCCTCGGCGTGATCGAATACGACGGCCGCGACGAAGAGACGCTCGCCGAGTCGATCGCGCTCACGCAGCGGATGAAGCGGGAAGGGCTCGACATGCTGAGCGTATCGGTCGGCTTCTCGACGCCGACCGCGCAGATTCCGTGGGGCCCGGCATTCCTCGCGCCGATCGCCGAACGCGTGCGCCGCGAGGCCGGGCTGCCGGTATCGTCCGCGTGGGGAATCGACACGCCGCAACTGGCGAACCGCGTGGTCGAGCAAGCGCAGCTCGATCTCGTGATGGTCGGCCGCGCGCACCTGGCCGATCCGCACTGGCCGTACTACGCGGCCAAGCAGCTCGGCGTCGAGCGTCCGTCGTGGACGCTGCCCGCGCCGTACGCGCACTGGCTCGAGCGCTACCGGGTCGCCGACAAGGCGGCGTAAGCGGGGCGTGTCGATGCAGCGCCGCGGCGGTGCGCGCATCCCGCGTGCCGCCGATCCGGCGCCGATGGATAGAATGGCGGTTCGTCCAGGCCGATTGCCTGGGCGAACCGCCTTTTTTTCATTTCGACAGAGGTGCCATGGGCGCACATGTCCCGTCGTCTCACGATTCCGCCGCGCGGCCGCGCGTCCAGCAGATCGCCCGCGTCGCGCTGTATGCGGCGCTGCTGTTGCTCGCGCTGTGGGTGATCCGCGACTTCATTCCCGCCATCGCCTGGGCCTGCGTGATCGCCATCGCGATGTGGCCGCTGCTGAAACGCTTCGAATCGCACCGGTTGTTCCGCAGCCGGCCGACGCTGATCGCCACTGTCATCACGGCGGCGATTTCGCTGCTCGTGGTGCTGCCGGTGGCCGTCGCGACGACCCAGGCGTTCGCGCAGGCGCATGACCTGCGCGAATGGCTGCACACGGTCCAGGACAACGGCATTCCGCTGCCGGACGTGGTCAGCCGGTTGCCGTACGGCGCGGCGCAGATCACCGAATGGTGGCAGGCCAATCTCGGCCATCCGCTGCATGCGGCCACCGCGATGCACGGCGTCAACGGCGAGAAATTCATCGCGTTCGGGCGGCAATTCGGCACGAAGCTCGCGCACGTGCTGCTCGAATTCGGTTTCATGCTCGTCACGCTGTTCGTGATCCTGCGTGCCGGCCACAAGCTGTCGGGTGCGTTGTTGCAGGGCGCGCGGCGCGCGTTCGGGCGCAACGGCGCGGAACTGATCGAGCGGATGGTCGCGGCCGTGTACGGCACGGTGACGGGGCTCGTCGTCGTCGGGCTCGGCGAGGGCGCGCTGCTCGGCGTCGCCTACGCGCTCGCGGGCGTTCCACATGCGGCGCTGCTCGGCCTCGTCACGGCGGTCGCCGCGATGCTGCCGTTCTGCGCGCCGGTCGTGTTCTGCGGCGCGGCGCTCTGGCTGTTCGTGCAGGGGGCGACCATGTGGGCCGTCGTGGTCGCGGCGCTCGGGTTCATCGTCGTGTTCGTCGCCGAGCATTTCGTGCGGCCGGTGCTGATCGGCGGTTCGACACGGCTGCCGTTCCTGCTCGTGCTGTTCGGCATCCTCGGCGGCGCCGAGACGTTCGGCCTGATCGGGCTGTTCGTCGGCCCGGCGCTGATGACGGTGCTCACGATGCTGTGGGCCGAATGGATCGCTTGAGCGCGCATGCCGCCGCACCGGTTCGACGTCGCGCTGCAACGGCGCGGCGGGCCGCGCATGCGAAGGCCGGCTGCAACGATCGCTGACGATTCGGCCGGTGCGGATGCGTGCAAACGCAGGGATTCGGATGAAGATCTCTACATTTCTTTTCGATCCGGACCCAAAGGTCGAGTAGCATGGGGCTTTCGATCACGCCGGTAGGCGCAGCAGATTTCCCGAGCATGCGATTGATTCCGATGGCCCGTCCCGCAGCGACGCTGTCCCTGGCCGCCAGTTGCCTGATGTTGCACGGCTGTGCGTGGTTCGACTCGTGGCTGCCGTTTTCGTATTCGCGCACGCCGCTTGCACGGGCCGCGTCGCGGCACGGCGCGACGCGCGCCGACGTCGTCCGCGCCGCCGGCAACCCGCGCAGCGTCTGGATGGTCCGCAACGGCAGCGGCGTCTGCTACAACTACTTCATCGAGCACGGCAACGATCATCGTGCTTTCTTCGTCGTGTTCGACAAGGCCGGCGTCGTCACGCAGCACGGCTTCGATTCGTGCATGGACGCCGACCGCAAGGGCACGCTCCAGCAGGGCAAGAGCGCGTCGCGATAGGGCGGCGGCCACGCGCCGCGCGAGCGCGTCATACTGCCGTCACGCTATCGTGTCGACTACACCGCCGTCGACGCGCAACGCCGCGCCGGTCGTGGCCGATGCCTGCGGCGAGCACACGTACACGACCAGGTTCGCGACTTCCTCCGTCGTCGCCGGCCGCTGGATGATCGAGCTGGCGCGCTCGCTGCGCACGAATTCCACTGCAATGTCGTCGATGCTGCGGCCCGTTTCGTCGGCCTGCGCCTTCAGCATCTCGCGCACGCCTTCCGACATCGTCGGCCCCGGCAGCACCGAATTGACGGTCACATGGGTGCCGGCCGCGAGCTTCGCGAGGCCGCGCGCGATCGACAACTGCGCGGTTTTCGTGAACCCGTAATGAATCATGTCGACGGGGATGTTCAGGCCCGATTCCGACGAAATGAACACGATGCGCCCGGCATTGCGTTCGATCATCCCTTTCAGGTAATGCCGTGCGAGCCGCACGCCGGACATCACGTTGATCTGGAAATAATGTTCCCATTCGGCGTCGTCGATGTCGAAGAACGCCTTCAGGCCGTAGATGCCCGCGTTGTTGACGAGAATGTCGGCATTCGGCGTGTGCTGCGTGACGCGCGCGACGCCGGCCGCGTCGGACAGGTCGGCGGCGACGCCGTCGAAGCTTGCGCCGGGCACGGTGTCGCGCAGTTTCTCGAGCGCGGATTGCACCGACGGGTCGCTGCGGCCGTTGACGACGACGTGCGCGCCGGCTCGCGCGAGCCCTTCGGCGATCGCGAGCCCGATGCCGGCGGTGGAAGCGGTGACGACCGCGGTCTTGCCTTTCAGATCGATCTGCATGAGCGTGACGGGGAAGAGTGAACGAGGGTCGCCGCGCGTGCCGCGGCGGACGGAATTCAAAGCTTAGGCAAATTCCGCTCAATAGGCCATGTCGCGAGCGCGTCGGCAGCGGTCACGCGGGAATTCCGGGGGGCGAAGTGACGTGCTGCCGGGTATGGCGGACGCGCGAGATTCCTGTCGGTTCGGGGCGAGCGGGCGCGAAATTGGTATCCCGCGCGTGCTTTACCCGCGAGATACCGAACCGATGACGTATTCGCCGGCTGCGATGGCAACCCGTCGATATCCGGGCCGCCAGGATCGGCGCAACAACCGATCCTGGCGGATATCGTGCATGCCGCTGGCCTTCTCGCGACCCACGCTCGCAGAACGGGCGAATCGTCAGCGATGAAACGCGAAGATCACGAACACGTGACGAACCAGTCCCACCAGTAGTATCCCAACAACTCCTGGGTGCTTCTTTCCAGCGTATAGAGCCCGAAGCAGGCGCCAAGCGTTTCGATCCCGCTCTCTCTCGCCTTGGCGCCGATGCTGACGAACGTTTGCGGCTGCGTCAGCGGCGGCAGGCCGTCGCGCGTTTCGGGGTTCAGTTGCACGGCGTTCACGTCGAGGAAGTCCTGCGAAAACGGATTGAAAACTTGCTGGCCGAACAGGTGCGAAACCTGATAAATCAGCACCGCGTCTTCCGCGTTTTCATAGAGGGAGATCGCTCGGAGTGAAACCGTGTCGCCGGGATACAGCGTCAGAACGGGGTCCGCCGGGCCATTTCCGATCGACGCGCCGCGCGCGCCGGTGTAAAGCAGGCGCACGGCGCGATGATCGACGGCGATCGGTAACTCGGGCTGCTTGCTCGGATGCGGGTACCTCAGCTTGATATATTCCGTGTCGATGACGGCGAGGATGTCGATTTGCTGCGCGGTCGTGTCGCGAGTGAGGCTTCCAGGATCGGCTGTCATACGGGTGCTCCATTCTGGTTTAACGCGGAAAAGGTGCGGCACCCTGTGGGGCGCCGCGTAAAACCTGCCGGCTTGAATCGCTCCGTATCGCATCGGAGCGAGTTGTTGGGGGCTCGCTTCAAGCCGCGGAGGCTTGCCAGACCCAGAAGAAGTAGCCGAACAAGGATTTCCTGTTTTGGCTCCGCGTATACAGCGCAAAAGACGTTGCGAGGTACTCGGACCCGGACGATTTTGCGACGGATTCGAATGCCTGGAAGACCTGGGATTGCGCCGAGGTCGCAATGATGTCGGGCGTCTCGGCAGCGCTCGCCGCGCCAGCCTGTTCGATGGTCACCGCGGTAAACGGACCGAACACCTGAGCGCCCGAGTATTGCTGGACGTGGTAAATCAGCGCAGCGTCTCCCGAATTGTCGGATAGCGACGTCCCCATCAGGGATACCTTGTCGCCAACATTCAATTTCAGGCCCAGATTACCGGTTCCTTCCGAACTGCTCACGCCGGGCGTGTGGCCGTTGAGCATGAACAACGCAGTGCTGGCGATGCCGGTCGGATTTTGCGCGTTCAGGCTCGGATTGGGGTAACTCTTCTTTATGTAATCCGTGTCGATAACGGCAAGAATTTGAATGGACTGAGCGACTTTTTCCAGGTTGATGATATTCGGATCGACTTTCATTTGAATGCCTCCATGACAGGCTAATTGCCCGTTCGGTGCGCGTGGCGCATCGGCGATGCGCTTCGTCAGTATTGTCCATTTATATTTGTTTTAGTACCTGTCAGGTTTGATGGGGAATTTATTTTGGGGAGAATTAATTTTTTAGATCGGGAGGGGGGCGTGTAATCGACTGTAATTGATTTTTATTGATTTTCCGGGTCTGAATTACAGGTTGTTGTATGCGAGGTCAAGCGCTCGTCACCGCGTAATCGGTTGTAATTGATTTTGGTGGGTGAATGAATTGATATTGTCCTTGACGCGCTAATGACGTGTCGTCGGACTCAAATTCATAACGCTTAGTGAATGGAGATTAACCATGGCTTCCGAAATCACGCTTGCATCAAGCGCGCAGGACATCAACATCATCGCGGTGATCGATACGGAATGGGTCAAGAAGACGTATCCGAACCCGAGCCAGAATCAGGCCGCGCCGACGGGCATCGCCCACAATGGCCAGTTCCTGATCTGCACCGGTGCGCGTGGCGTCAAGGGGCAGGGTACGGCCGACCTGGAAATCACCGCCTACCCGGGTGACCGCGTCCAGTTCACCGGCGTGTCGATCTACGACAACTCCGACGATGCCGTGATCATCTACAACATCCCGCGCTATCAAGGCGACGAGGTATTCAACCCGTTCGTCTGCAACACGGTCGTCCGCAATGGCGCGGTGGAACCCAACCCGGATTCGGGGACCCGCAATGGCCTCCCGCCGCTGAAGAAGCAACTCACGTTCGCGACTTTCGACTCGTCGGTCCGGCGAAGCGGGACGGAATATTTCGGCGTGTGCTTCGCGCTTTACAAGCTCGTCGGCGGGCAGAACCAGGAACTGTTCGGCTACTACTGGTGGGACCCGAAGATCATCGTTCCGGCCTGACCCGCTGCTGTCGGTTTCAGCGCCCGAGCATGCGGAAACGCGTGTGCAAGCAGAGGTGCAGGGCGGGCGCTGTTTCAGCGTAAGCGCGTCATCCTCCGCACCTCGTGCGGGAAGTCGGCGGCGCAGGGTGGTGCCCACGATCATGTCCGTGGGCACCACCGTTCTGCGCAGCGGCGAAGCAGCGCGATCCGGTTGCGCGGCGCCACACAGTCTTGTACGGTGAGCGTTCGTCGTTCGAACCCGGAGCCCACCGCGTGAGCCGTACCGCCAACCGATCCGCCGTACCGTCGCCGTTCTGGCGCGATACCGCGCTGCCGTTCATCGAGGCGCGCACCGTCGACGACGGGCGCGCGATCTGCTACGCGAAGCACACGCACGACACGTTTTCGGTGGGCGCGATCGTCGGCGGCACGAGCACGTACGTGAACGGCGCGACGAACGCGCACGTCGGGCGCGGCGTGCTGGTGATCATCGACCCGGAGCAGGTGCACGCGTGCAACCCGTACGGCCCCGATGCATGGGCGTACCGGATGGTCTATGTCGACGTGCCGTGGCTCGCGCGGCTGCAA
Source organism: Burkholderia sp. E168m23 (assembly GCF_016586125.1). Taxonomy (NCBI): domain Bacteria; kingdom Pseudomonadati; phylum Pseudomonadota; class Betaproteobacteria; order Burkholderiales; family Burkholderiaceae; genus Burkholderia; species Burkholderia sp. E168m23. The sequence continues at coordinate 5,850 of NZ_BCPP01000011.1, read as the reverse complement.
CATTCGCTGGGCGGCGATCCGAACCGCGATTTTCACGGGTTTTCGCCGAAGTTGACCGAGCGCGGCGATCTGTTCGCGCGATTTGGCGGCTTCTACCGCACGCTCGTGTCGCCCGGCATCGATGCGCTCGGCAAGGAGAGTGCGGCGGTCGAATTCTTCACGGCGCTGCACGGCGCGCTCGACCGCGAACTACCCGATGCGCGGCCGGGAGACGACAACGCAAAGCTTGCGCGCGCGGCCGACTACATCGCCGCCCATTGCCGCGAGGCCGTCACGCTCGATGCGATCTGCGCGGCGGCCGACCTGTCGCCGTCGTACCTGATCCGCGCATTCAATGCGCGTTACGGGATGACGCCGCATGCATTCCTGATCGATCGGCGCGTGCAGTACGGCCGCACCGAATTGCGGCGTGGCAGGCCGATCGCCGAAGTCGCGCTCGACGCCGGCTTTGCGGACCAGGCGCATTTCCAGCGCGCGTTCCGGCGGATCGCGGCCGCGACGCCCGGGCAGTACCGCAGCGCGATGCGCTGACCGCCACGACGGCTACACGTCGAGCAGAAACAGCGCGCTGCCCGCGAGCAGCAGCGCCATCAGCCGGTTGAACACGCGCATGCGCCGCGCGTTCGCGAGCCGGTGCCGCAGCGACGCGCCCGCATAGCCCCAGCATGCGATCGACGCGAAGCAGATCACCAGATACAGCGCGGCGAACTGCCAGACCTGCGCGCGATCGCCATCGGCCGCATACGCGCCCATCGCGGCCACGCACGCGAGCCACGCCTTCGGATTGAGCCACTGCATCGCCGCGCCGGACGCCGCCGACGGGCCGGCCACGTGGGGATCGGCCGACAGCCGGCCGTCGTCGAGCGCGAGTCGCAGCGCCATATACAGCAGAAACGCGATCCCCGACCACTGCGTGGCCGTCGTCAGCACGGGCCAGCGCGCGAGCGCCGCGTGCAGGCCGAGCCCGATCAGCAGGAACAGCGCGACGAAGCCGAGCGTCGCGCCCGCCGCGTAGCGCAGGCTCGCGCCGAGGCCGTGGCGGGCGCCCGCGCTGAGCGCGACGATGTTGACGGGACCGGGGGTGATCGACGAGGCGAGCGCGAACGCGGCCATCGAAACCAGCATGCTCATCAGGTGTCTCCATGCGACATGTCGAAAGTCGCATCGAGACTACGGGCGCGGCGCCGGCCCGTATTGAAGAAAACTGCCCTCGGCGGCGCTGTCGGGATTCACGTCACGCTGAATCCGGCGCAGCGCTCACGAGCCGACCGAAAGCGACAGGACGCAGGCGTGGCCGCCGAAGCCATCGAGTCTCATTTCACGGATGGGCGGGCGTCGCGAGCGCGTCGAACGCGTCGGCTTCCGGAAGCTGGCGCCACGACTCCGGGCCTGCGTCGATTTCTTCGACCGTCAGCAGGCACGCATCGAGTTCGCGACGCAACCGGACGTGATCGATCGACTGCCCGATGAACACGATTTCCTGCCGGCAATCACCTGCCGGCTCCTCCCATTTCTTCAGCACGCCCTCGCGACGATAGTCGTCGTGTGGCCAGTCCGACGGTGGCGTAAACCGCCACCATCGGCCAACGTAGCCCCACTGGAACGTGTCGCCGGCCTGCACGAGCATGGCGGTTTCCGCATATCGGTGCGCGGCCCACACATAGCCCTTGCAGCGAAGCAGTCGGCCGTTGGTCCAGGGGCGCCGCAGCCACGCGAGCAGGCGCGCCGGATGAAACGGCGCACGTTCGCGATAGACCCACGACGCGACCCCGTACGCATCCGATTCCGACGGGCGTTCGTCGGCCTGCATGCGTTGCATCCATCCCGGCGATTCGACGAGCGCCGGCAGATCGAAGCGCCGCGTATCGAGGACGTCCGACGGATCGACCTTGCCGTGCTGCATCGGCAGGATTCGCGCGGACGGATTCAGTGAGGCCAGAATGGCGCGCAGCCGCTCGAAACCCGCGTGGCCGATCCGGTCGAGTCGGCTCACGAGGATCACGTTCGCATATTCGACTTGTTCGATCAGCAGGTCCGACAGCGTGCGCGGCGGACCGGCATCGCCGCCGTTCGCGGGCGGGGCGTCGTGCGTGACGGGTTCGGCCGACGCGATCATGTCCTCGAACGTCTCGCCGTTGACCACCGTGACGAGCGTGTCCAGCCGCGCGAGTTCGCTGAGGCTGAAACCGTCCCGGTCGAGAAACGCGAACGTCTCCGCGACGGGCATCGGCTCCGAGATGCCCGTCGACTCGATCAGCAGGTAATCGAAGCGACGCTGCCGCGCCAGCGTGCTGATCTGCTCGAGCAAATCGGCGCGCAGCGTGCAGCAGATACAACCGTTGGTCATTTCGACCAGTTCGTCCTCGCCTCGATGCAGCTCGACGTTGCGCCGCACGTCGTCGGCGTCGACGTTGACCTCGCTCATGTCGTTGACGATCACGGCGACCTTCAGGCCGGCGCGATTGCGCAGGATGTGGTTCAGCAACGTCGTCTTCCCGGCGCCGAGGAAGCCGGACAGCACGGTGACCGGAATCCTCGGCGCCGGGGCGGCCGGCAAGTGTCGATTGGCCGGCGTCGTCATGCGCTCTGCCCGGACGCGCGATCCAGGTAGCCCTCGAACAGGTCGACCACGACATAGCCGTCGTCGGCGGCGTCGCCCCACAGATCCTTCACGCGGAACTCCACATGATAGGTCGGCTGATGCGCGGCGCCGGTGTCGCCGTGGCCGATCGCGTCCGGGAATGGCCACGATTCGGTCGTCCGGTGCAACACGACGCCCGTCTTGCCGCGAACGTAGCCCGGCGCGCGGATGTGTCCGCTGACGTATTCGTCGCGAACGACGACGCGATCGCCGACCTCGAACCGCGTCGACCCGGCCGGGGCCGCCCGGCCGGCGGAGCGCGGCGGGTTCGCGAGCCGGAAAGGCGAACCGAGCGCGCGGTCGAGTTCATCCTGCGTGAGCACGCCGGTTTCGACGAGCAAGGTCGCGGTCGCGATCACGTAGCGCTCGTAGTAGCGCGTGCCGACGTGCTGGCGCACGTCGATGCGTTCGACTGCGTGACGTACCTCGTCGACGCTGAATTTTTTCAGTTGGTCCACCCCGACGAACATCAGGCTGTACGCGAGATGTTCCCAGTCTTCCTTGAAGACCGGTTTGTAGCCGAGGCTGTTGATCGTATGCGGCACCGGGCCGAAACCCTGGAATCCGCCGAGGTCGTGAAAGCCGTCCATATGTGATCTCCGAGAGGAAGGTCGAGAGCGAAACGTGGTGCGAGTCAGTGCGCGCGCGGCAGCGCAACGCCGATCAGCACGTCCTTCGTGACGAGCGCGCGCAGTTGTTCCTCGGTCATGTGCTCGCTGCCGGCCGGCCGCACGGGCAGCACGAGATAGCGGCTTTCGGCAGTCGTATCCCAGACCTTCACGACGACGTCGTCGGGCAGGTCGGTGCCGAGTTCCCGCAGCACCGTGCGCCCTTCGCGGACGAGCCGCGCACGATATTCGAAGCCCTTGTACCACTCGGGCGGCAGCCCGAGCACCGGCCAGTTCGTGCATGAGCACAGGCTGCAGACGATCACGTTCTTCAGCGTCGGGGTGTCCTCGAGCGCGACGATGTATTCGCCCTGCGGGCCGGTGTAGCCGAACTGCGCACAGGCGGCCGTGCCGTCCTTCAGCAGAAGTTCGCGAAATGCCGGGTCGACCCACGCACGCGCGACGATGCGCGCGCCGTTGGCCGGGTCCCAGGTCGTGGACATCAGCTCGGTCAGCGTGTCGATATAGCCGTCGGGAATCAGGTTCTTCTCCTTCATCACGCGAAACAGCGCCCAGGCGCGTTCGCCGGGCGTCGAGACGGTTTCCTCGGAAGGAATCGTGTTCATCGTGGGGCTCCTTGTCGTGGTTCGGGTCGACCGCCGCCACGGCGTGGCGACTGCCGTGGCGGGGGGCAGGCGTGTCGTGTCGGTCACGCTCGACGAGCAGGGTAAGAAGAGAAAAAGCGCGGTTCTTTGCCGGCACGGATCGGAAACTGTGCCGAGACGGCCCCGGTGCGCGGCAGGCGCCGATGCGCACCCGGAGGCACGGCGATGCGCGGCGTCGACAGCGCGTCCGGCATGAAACTGGGGCAGCCCGCGCACGTTGCTCGACCGCCGCGGGGCGCTGGCTGCGCAGGTCCGCCACAGCCAATTTCTTGTTCCGCCGGAAAACAGAAATGCGGATTTTGCCTTTCTATTCTCACCCTCAAGCGACGGCCGTCCGGTGTCGCGAATCGTCGGCGCTCTCCGAGTACCGGCGGAATAACAGTCAGCCAGCACCCCGCGATTCCACCGTCCGGCAACGGTTCCCGTTCGTCGTACGTCGAGCGTGGCGGTGTCTGCGCATCCAGGTGAGGAGCATGATGGACAACGTCAACAGAATGAAACTGAAGCGGATCGCGCGCTGGATCGGCCTGTCGCTGATGGTCGTCGCATCGCATTACGCGGGCGCGGTCGAGGTCGATCCCGGCGACTACGAGCAGTATCCGATCGGCGCGACGATCGGCGTGCTGTACTACAACTATTCGGCGACGAACGCGTACTACGCGAATGGACACCGGACGTCGGATTTCGATCTGCAGTCCAATGTCGGCATCGCCCGCCTGCTGCATGTGTTCCAGCTCACCGACCGGCTCACGATCGATCCGCAGGTGTTGCTGCCGTTCGGTCATATCAGCAGCTTCGGTAACGCCGGCGCGCTTGGCAGTACGAATGGTGTCGGCGACGTGATCCTGACCGCGCCGTTGAAATTCCGCCTGAACGAAGCGAAGGACGTCGTCGCCGCGACGGTCTACGTTTACGCGCCGACCGGGAGTTACGACCAGAACCGCGGCCTCAATCTCGGCGCCAACCGCTGGTCGCTCGATTTCCAGGCAGCCTACGTCAAGCACTTTTCGCCGCAGTGGGCACTCGATCTCGTCGGCGACGCGATCTGGTACGGCAACAACACGTCGTATGGCGCGAGCGGTGCGACGCTGCATCAGCGGATGAGCTACAGCGCACAGGCGATGGTGCGTTACATGCCCGATCTAGGCACGTCGCTCGGCATCGGCATTACCCAGCTCTGGGGCGGTGAAACGAGCGTCGACGGCGCGGACAACAACGACGCGCTGCGTACGACGCGCCTGCGGATCACCGCGGCGAAGTTCGTGACGAAGGCCGACCAGGTGCAAATCCAGCTCGGCACCGACCTGAGCGTGCGCAACGGTCCGAAGAACAGCGTGCTCGCCGGCCTGCGTTACGCGCACATCTTCTGACGACCCGCATGCACCAGGGTATGGCCGGTGCATGCCGCTCCGTGTCCCCCAACGTCGAACCCTCGACACCCGATTCCCTTTCCAGAGAGGTCACGCATGGAATCCGCCATCGACAAACACCTGATCTGCCCGCGGACGCTGTCGCGCCGCGTCGCCGACGATTACCAGCCGCCGTTCCCGATGTACGTCGCCCGGGCCGCCGAAGACCTGAACCAGGTCGTGATGGGCTATTTCGGCGTGCAATACAGCGGCGCCGACAAGCGCGCGGCGGCACTGGCCGCGTTGCGCCGGATCGTCGCCGATTTCGGTATGCAGGACGGCCCGAACAACTTCGACCTGACGCAACACACCGACGATCAGGGCTACGAGAACCTGATTGCCGTCGGCTACTGGCGCGATCCGGCCGCGTATGCGCGCTGGATCGCGTCGCCGGCGCTCGTCGAATGGTGGGCCTCCGACGCACGCCTCGCGGACGGGATCGGCTACTTCCGGGAAATCGTCGCGCCGCGCGCCGAGCAGTTCGAGACGCTTTACGCATTTACGAGCGATTTCCCCGGCGTCGGCGC
>NZ_BCPP01000010.1:0-21830 GCF_016586125.1 Burkholderia sp. E168m23 | reverse complement strand
AGTACTACTTCAATTCGTCGACGGCCAAGTTTCGTCCGTTCGTCGGGATCGGCGTGGCCTACAGCTGGTTCAGCAACATCGAACTGAACGGCAACTTCGCGAAGGACATCAACGAGAACCTCGGCAGCGTGCTCGCGGCCGGCGCCGGCAAGCCGGGCGCGACGTCGGTGGAGGGCAAGGCGTCGTCGTCGTTCACGCCCGTCTACAACATCGGCGCGAGCTACGCGATCGACAAGCACTGGGGGCTCACGGCGACGCTGACCTACATGCCGCTGAAGACCTACTCGTCGCTGGTGATCAAGGCGGCCGACGGCTCGACGCTCGCGACCACGCGCACGCGGCTGAAGGCTGACCCGCTGATCACGTTCGTCGGGATTTCCTACAAGTTCTGAGCCGACCGGCGCGCATGACGCGTGCCGGCGGCTTCCTGCGACCGGCTGGCCGGACCGTTCCGGCCGGACGGTCGCGTTCCTGGCGGCGTGCCGCCATTTGTGAAGAGAGGGGGCAGTTCAAATGAGCATTCGCAAAATCGTATCGCTTGTTGCTGCAGTGGCTTTCACCGCGGTTTCGGCCGCGCCTGCTTTCGCCGTCACCGTGTCGCGTGCCGACGGCCAGCCGATGAATCCGAACGGCGAGCCGTTCTCGGCGACGGGGCTCACGAATCTCAGCAAGGGATCGATCAACGCCAGTTGTACCGCGACCTTCAACGGCACGATCACGTCGACCGGCATCGTCAACATCACGTCGACGACGTTCGCAGGCGGCGCGACGTGCGGCCTGATCAGCGGCAGCGCGAGCAGCACGTCGCCGTGGACGGGGCAGGCCGACAGCACGACGCAACTGTCGATCAACAACGTGAAGGTGAACGTCACGCTGCTCGGTACTTGCGGGCCGAGCAAGGTCGTGACCGCGTGGAGCGATGCGAACTCGTCGCTGGCGTTCAACAACTCCGTGCTGACGCCGGACTGCACGGTGACCGGTACGGTCCTGACGTCGCCGAAGTTCCACGTGCAGTAAGCGTCGCACGATCGAAGCCGGGACCCGCCGCGCACGAGGGCCGTGCGGCATGCGCGGCGGGGTCCGCGGCCTTGATGGGTTCGTGCCGTCGCGCGTATCGGCGCGACGGCCGGATGCGTCTGGCAGCGTGGCCGTTTGTGCCGTTGTCCATCGATTGCCGAAGCGCCGCGTGCAGTCGGCGCCGCGAAGCGGGGCGCCCGTCGCGCATGCGAGCCGTGCGGCGCATACGCGAGTTTCCGCTTCACCGATTCATGCGAGCCGTCATGCTTACCCGCGTGACGGCCGGTTGACCGCCCGTGTCGCGATCCGACACGGGCGGAGTTGCAGGGCCGGCGTGGCGTGTATGACGCCTCCCGATCCGATCGAAACAAAACCAGGCCAATTGGCCAGAACCATCCCGGACGACCCATGCTGACCGATCCAGCAAAGTATGGCGATGCCCGCGGCGCGACGCCCGACCGGCTGCGCACGGCCGCGTGGTTGCAGTACCTGATCGACCATCTCGACACGGCGGTTTGCGCGATGGCCGCGACCGACGTCGGCGACACGCCCGTCGTCGCTTCGTATGCAATCCGTGCGGGAACTGGCGCGCATCTGTCTCGCGAAGCGACGGCCGTGCTCCACCGGCTGGTCCCGTGGATCGCGACCGACGGCGGCGGTTGCGCATGCGATCCGGCCGATCCGCTCGGCGCGTGCGCGCATGTGCCCTCCGCGCAGCAGCTCGCGGACGCCGAACGTTGCTGCCCCGGCTCGCTTGCCGTATTCGACACCGCGCACGGCGTGATCGATGCGTGTGCATTCGACGATCCCGACGTCGGCTGGGCCGCGCTCGAACGGATTGCCGATGGCGTCGAATGCCACGGCGAAGTCGCGAACGAACCTGACGGGCAGCGCGAGACGCCGCCTGCGAAGAACCTGAGAGACAGGCTGACCGCCGTCGCGGCAATGAGCACGGAAACACCGGTTCGTCCCGGTGCGGTCATCGATGCGATCGTGTTGCGCGTATGCGGCCCGCGCGACGACGCGACGCGGGTCGACGAGATGGCTGCGCTTGCGATGTTCTCGGCCGAACTCGCCGCCGGCAACGGCGTTTCCGTTCACGCGTATGGCGGTCGGCACAACTTCGTCGCGCAAGCGATCAGAACGCATCGCGCCGATCTCGCGTCGATGGAGGGGCTCCTTGCCGCGCTCGCCGTGTGCCGGCTCGATCGACTGATCGGCGCGGGCAGCTTCTGGGCCCACTACCTGCTGGCGGGCATTGCAATCGCAGCGCCGGATACGGTAAGGGCAATCGGCCGCCGGTTTCATGGCGATACCTGGCAGACGTGGCTCGACCACGTGCTCGCATGGCCGGCGGTCAGCCGCTTCGGGGCGAAGGAGGATGTCGCATTCGACCGCTTGCGCGACGCGATGAGCCTGACGTCGCGCAGGAACCCGATCGTCCGCGCCAAGCGGATGCGGGGCGTTTCGGCAGCCGGGCCGCGCAGCGCAAACGAGAAGGCACGATGAAATGCGGCTCGCGGCGAGAACGCCGCGAGCCGCGCGGGGGGTATCGCGGCGCCCGGGCAGGCGCCGTCTTCGTCAGACCGTCTCGGGTTGCCGCACGGCCTTCGCCACATTGCGCGCCGGTGCGCCGTTCGCGACGAAGTACGGCACGTCGACCCGCGCGAGCGGCGTGCGGCCGCGGATCTTGTCGGCGATCTTCTCGGCGATCATGATCGTCGGCGCATTCAGGTTGCCGGTCGTGATGATCGGCATGATCGACGCATCGACGACACGCAGCCCGTCGAGCCCGTGCACGCGGCCTTCTTCATCGACCACCGCCATGTCGTCGTAGCCCATCTTGCACGAGCACGACGGATGGAACGCGGTTTCCGCGCGCGCCCGCACGAACGCGTCGAGTTCCTTGTCGCTCTTGCAGTCGGCGCCCGGATTCAGCTCGCGGCCGCGATAGCGGTCGAGCGCCGGCTGCCGCATGATCTCGCGCGTCGCGCGGATCGCATCGCGGAACTCGCGCCAGTCGAGCGCTTCGGCCATGTAGTTGAACAGGATGCTCGGATGGTCGTTCGGATCGCGCGAGCGCAGCTTCACGCGGCCGCGGCTCGGCGAGCGCATCGAGCCGACGTGCGCCTGGAAGCCGTGCATCTCGATCGCGTTCGAGCCGTTGTAGTTGATCGCCACCGGCAGGAAGTGATACTGGATGTTCGGCCACGGGTCGTCGTCGCGCGTGCGGATGAAGCCGCCCGCCTCGAAGTGGTTGCTCGCGCCCAGGCCCGTGCCGTTCAGCATCCATTCGAGGCCGATCTTCGGCTGGTTCCACCACTTGAGCGCCGGGTACAGCGAGACCGGCTCCTTGCACTCGTACTGGATGTACATCTCCAGGTGATCCTGCAGGTTCTGGCCGACGCCGGGCAGATCGAGCACGACCGGAATGTCGAGTTCTTTCAGCCACGCGCCGGGGCCGACGCCCGAGCGCTGCAGCAGTTGCGGCGACGCGATCGCGCCGCTGCACACGAGCACTTCGCGGCGCGCATGCGCGGTCGCGCGCTCGCTGCCGCGCAGGTAGGTCACGCCCGACGCGCGCTTGCCGTCGAACAGGATGCGGTCGGCGAGCGCGTGCGTGACGATCTCGAGGTTCGGCCGCACCTTTGCCTGGTCGAGGTAGCCGCGCGCGGTGCTCGCGCGGCGGCCCTTCGGCGTGACGGTGCGGTCCATCGGGCCGAAGCCTTCCTGCTGGTAACCGTTGAGGTCGTCGGTGCGCGGATAGCCCGCCTGCACGCCCGCGTCGACCATCGCCTCGAACAGCGGGTTCACGCCCGGCTTGCTGGTCGTGACCGACACGGGGCCGCTGCCGCCGTGATAGTCGTTCGGGCCGACGTCGCGCGTTTCGGCTTTCTTGAAGTACGGCAGGCAGTCGAGATAGGTCCAGTTCTCGAGGCCCTTGTGCGTCGACCAGTTGTCGTAGTCGAGCGCGTTGCCGCGGATGTAGCACATCCCGTTGATCAGCGACGAGCCGCCGAGCCCCTTGCCGCGCCCGCATTCCATCCGGCGGTTGTCCATGTGCGGCTCGGGATCGGTCTCGTACGCCCAGTTGTAGCGGCGGCCCTGCAGCGGATAGGCCAGCGCCGCCGGCATCTGCGTGCGGAAGTCGAAGCGGTAGTCGGGGCCGCCCGCTTCGAGCAGCAGCACCGTGACGTCCGGATCTTCCGTCAGGCGCGTTGCGAGCACGTTGCCCGCGGAACCCGCGCCGCAGATGATGTAGTCGTATTCGCGTGTCGTCATGACGGATCTCCTTGTCTCAGAACACCGGGTTGTAACGGCCGAGCTCGACCTGCACCGACTTGATTCGAGTGTAGTGCTCGAGCGTCGTGATGCCGTTCTCGCGCCCGACACCGGATTGCTTGTATCCGCCAACCGGCATCTCGGCCGGCGATTCGCCCCACGTGTTGATCCAGCAGATGCCGGCTTCGAGGCGATGGATCGCGCGGTGCGCGCGCGACAGGTTCTCGGTCACGACACCGGCCGCGAGCCCGTAGTGCGTGTCGTTCGCGCGGGCGATCACTTCGTCCTCCGATTCGAATTCGAGGATGCTCATCACCGGCCCGAAAATCTCTTCGCGCACGATCTTCATGTCGTCGCGGCAATCGCCGAACACGGTCGGCGCAACGTACTGGCCGCTGCCGAAGTGGCCGTCGGTCAGGCGCGTGCCGCCCGCGAGCAGCTTCGCGCCTTCGGCCTTGCCGCTTTCGATGAAGCCGAGCACCTTGTCGAGTTGCGCGGCCGACACGAGCGGGCCGAAGTTGGTGTCGGCATCGGTCGGCTTGCCGACGCGGATGCGCTTCACGCGTTCGAGCACCTTCTGCGTGAACGCGTCCTTGATCGAGCGGTGCACGAACACGCGCGTGCCGTTCGTGCAGACCTGGCCCGAGCTGAAGAAGTTGGCGGTCACCGCGATGTCGGCCGCGCGGTCGAGGTCCGCATCGTCGAACACGATCAGCGGCGACTTGCCGCCGAGCTCCATCGTCACTTCCTTCAGCGACGACGCGCCGGCCAGCGACATCACTTTCTTGCCGGTCTCGACGCCGCCGGTGAACGACACCTTCGCGATGTCCGGATGGCCGGTGAGCAGCGCGCCGACCGAGCCGTCGCCCTGCACGACGTTGAACACGCCGGCCGGCACGCCGGCTTCCGTATAGATTTCCGCGAGCTTCAGCGCGGTGAGCGGCGTGACTTCGCTCGGCTTGAACACCATCGCGTTGCCGGCCGCGAGTGCGGGCGCCGTCTTCCAGCACGCGATCTGGATCGGATAGTTCCACGCGCCGATGCCCGCGCACACGCCGAGCGGCTCGCGGCGCGTGTACACGAACGACTCGGCGCGCAGCGGCACCTGCAGCCCTTCGATCGCGGTCGCGAGGCCCGCGTAGTACTCGATCACGTCCGCGCCGGTGACGATGTCGACTGCGAGCGTCTCGCCGATCGGCTTGCCGGTGTCGCGCGTCTCGATGGCCGCGAGTTCGTCGTTGCGTTCGCGCAGCAGCTCGACCGCGCGACGCAGGATGCGCGAGCGCTGCATCGCGGTCATTGCGGCCCATTCGCGCTGGCCTTCCTGGGCGGACGCAACGGCGCGGTCGACGTCGGCCGCGCTGGCCTGCTGCACCTGCGCGAGCAGTTCGCCGGTGGCGGGATCGAAGGTGTCGAAAGTCTTGCCGCTGGTGGCGTCGACGTAACCGCCGCCGATGTAGAGGCGCTGCAAACCGTATACGGACATGAGGATCTCCTTGAGGGCGACTGCGTCGCGCGTCAGTCGGACGCGAGCAGCAGGTCGATGTAATCGTGGGCGAGCTTCAAAGCGGCCCGGGTGTCGATCGGGCCGCCGGCGAGTGCGCCGCGCAGCCACAGGCCGTCGATCAGCGCGGCGAGGCCGCTGGCGGCTTCGCGCGCCTTCGCGAGCGGCAACGCCTTCGCGAATTCGGCGCACAGGTTCGAATGCAGGCGCCGCGTGTTCACGTGCTGCAGGCGCTTGAGCATCGGGTCGTGCATGCTCTGCGACCAGAACGCGAGCCACGTCTTCATCACGGGCGCGCTGACCTGCGTGTCGTCGAAGTTCGCGGCGACGACCGCGCGCAGCCGCGAACGCGGGTCCTTGCGTGCGGCGACGCGGCGGCGCGTGGTGGCCGACCACAGATCGCGCAGCACGTGCCGCATCGTCGCTTCGAGCAGGCCGTCCTTGTCGCCGAAGTAATGGCTGACGATGCCCGTCGAGATGTTCGCGCGTTGCGCGACCGATGCGAGCGTCGTGCCGGGCAGGCCAGCTTCGTCGATCGAGCGCAGCGTGGCGTCGATCAACTGTGCGCGGCGGATCTCCCGCATTCCGACTTTCGGCATCGTGACTCCCTTCGCCCGGGCGGGCCGTCGTCCATGGAAGTCGAGAGCTTAGCGATTTTTTATTGATCGTTCAATCAATAAAAAATCGGGGCCGAAGGGGAGACTGCGTTCCAAACGGGGCACGATGCTTCGCGTCCGAAGCTCATGTGCAGGTGCGGAAAGACGGTTGAAAGAAGATTAACTAAGTTTGAATCTGTTTAAAACGGACCGTGAAAATATGACGCAATGCAGAGGACCGTTTCCAGACTCGATTCCATTACAAACCGAAAGAGTGTCGAAAACTGCAATATTATTCACGATATGAAATCGTCAAATCGGATTGTGGGGGTGTACGGTTTTCTAAAAACCGTTTCAATCAAGCGATCTAAACAATATAACTGATTGAATCAAAACGATAATTTGTGTTTTTTGAATGCTGGATCGAATTGCTAGCAAACGATTGCGATGATCCTTTTTGAGATTCCGCATACCATGGAAATTGATAAGAAAATTTGAACTTGGCGTATTTCCGGGCCGAGTAGAGGGATTTTTGGAATGACTTGAGTAAGTAATATCGACCGTATTAGTATGGCGCCGCACCATGAGGAATGAATGGCGTCGCCGGCAATTGCCGCGACGCGTCGGCGATGACCGTGTCGATCGACCGCGCACGCAGCCGGCGCCAGCCATTGCGCACTTGCAGCATGCCGCGACGTCGAGACGCCGCATCCACCGGAGAACGACGATGCCGACCGAAAAACACGTGGTCCCGCTGCCGAATGGTCTGAAGGTCTACGTCGAACAGAACGTGTTCGACCCGGCGTTCGACACGGCGATGCTCGTCAACGGCGCGCTCGCGACCACCGCGTCGTTCGGCCAGACCGTCCAGTATCTCGGCGAGCGGATGAACACGATCTGCTTCGATCTGCCGTATGCGGGGCAGTCGCGCCAGCACAACCCCGGCTGCTTCATCCTGACCAAGGACGACGAAGCCGCGATCCTCCAGTACCTGGTCGAGCATTTCGCGCCGGCGTACCTCGTTTCGGTGTCGTGGGGCGGCGTCGCGTCGCTGTTCGCGCTCGCACGCGGCTGCCCGAGCGTGCGGCGCGCGGCGATCTGCTCGTTCTCGCCGTTCCTGAACGACGCGATGGTCGACTACGTGACGCGCGCCCGCGACCACATCGCGGCCGGCGAAAACCTGAAGGCCGCGCAGTTGCTGAACGACACCGTGGGCCGCTATCTGCCGCGCATCATGAAGCTGTACAACTACCGGTATCTGACGCGCCTGCCGCGCGACGAGCAGGATCAGGTCGCGTTCCACGTCGACCAGATCCTGTCGCTGCAGCCCGAGCGCTACTTCAGCGAATTCGCGAACATCGGCTGCGAGCTGCTGTTCCTGAACGGCGAGCGCGACGAGTACACGACGCCGGCCGACGTGCGCCAGCTCGGTGCGCACGTGGCGCGCGCACGGTTCGCGACGGTGCCGGACGCCGGCCACTTTCTCGACATCGAAGGCCGGGCGCAACGCGAATACACCCGTGCCGCGTTGCTCGATTTCTTCTGCGGCGAGGCGGCCGCCGCGGCCGGCGTCGCGCGTGCTGCCGCACATGCGTGCGTGCCCACGCCGATGCACGCGCTGTCGTCGTGACGCCATCCGTCGTGCAGCGGGCGCGTCCCGCGCATCCGAATTCCCATCCCAACGAGGCAGGCCAGCCGTGAATATCGTTCAGACCATCGCCATCGTCGTTCCGTGGGCCGCGTGGCTCGCGTACTGGATCGCCACGTCGCAGGGCGTCAAGACCACCGTGCGCAAGGAGGCGTCGCGCTCGCGCACGCTGCAGTCGATTCCGCTGATCGTCGGCGGCGCGCTGATCATCCTGCCCGATCCGTCGTGGCAGGCGCTCGTGCCCGACTGGCAGCGCTTCGGCCTGCAGGCGCAGTGCGGGCTCGCGGTGCTGGTAGCCGGCCTGCTGTTCTCGGTGTGGGCACGGCTGCATCTGGGCACGAACTGGAGCGTGTCGGTCACGTTGAAGGAAGACCACGAACTCGTGCGCACGGGGCCGTATGCGCTCGTGCGTCACCCGATCTACACCGGCTGCCTGATCGCGCTGGTCGGCGCCGCGCTGATCGGCGGCGAATGGCGCGGCGCGATCGGCGTGCTGCTCGTGTTTGCGTCGCTCGCGTACAAGGTGCGCGTCGAGGAGAGCTGGCTGACCGGATATTTCGGGCCGGCGTATGCGCAGTATCGCCGCGAGGTCGCGGCGCTGATCCCCGGCTTCTACTGACACCCGCGAGGCGCGCGATGGCGAAGATGATCGTGACCGCGATCGGCTCGGCGGGCGACGTGCATCCGCTGCTCGGCGTCGCGCGCACGCTGGCCGCGCGCGGTCACGACGTCGTGTTCTGCACGCACGCGCCGTTCGAGGCGACCGTGCGCCGCTGCGGGTTCGCGTTCGTGCCGGTCGGCACCGCGGCGGAATACGACGCGGCGATGGCGAACCCGGCGCTGTGGAATCCGCGCACGTCGTTCCGCACGCTGTGGCAGGTGATCGCGCCGACGTTGCGCCCGCATTACGACGCGCTGCGCGCGCTGACCGATGCCGATACGGTGCTGGTCGGCACGCTGTGGGCGTTCTCCGCGCGCTTCATGCAGGAACTGCACGGCACGCCGTACGTATCGGTGCAGGTGTCGCCGTCGACGCTGCTGTCCGCGCATGCGCCGCCGACTCACCCGCGCCTGACGATTCCCGCGCGCTGGCCGTTGCCGGTGAAGTCGGCGCTGATGACGCTGATCGAGCGGCAGGTGCTCGACCGCGTGTGCGGCCCGGCGCTCGATGCGGTACGCCGCGAGCTGGGGCTCGCGCCCGCGCGGCGCGTGCTCGGCCGCTGGCTGCATTCGACCGACGGCGTGCTGTGCCTGTTTCCCGGCTGGTTCGCGCCGCCGCAGCCGGACTGGCCGTCGAACCATCTGCAAAGCGGTTTTCCGTTGTTCAACGATATCGCGACACCCGACGACGATGGGGCACTCGATGCGTTTCTCGCGGCCGGCGAAGCCCCGGTCGTGTTCACGGCCGGTTCGACGCTCGTCGATCATGCGGCGTATGCGCGTGCGGTGGCGGATGCGCTGCGCGCGACCGGCGCACGCGGCATCCTGCTGACGCCGCACGATGCGGTGCAGGGCGACGACCGGCTGCTCGTGCGCCGCTTCGTGCCGATGCGCACGCTGCTGCCGCGTTGCCGCGCGCTCGTGCATCACGGCGGGATCGGCACGGCGGCGCTCGCGTGCGAAGCCGGCATCGTGCAGGTCGTCACGCCGTTCGCGCACGATCAGTTCGACAACGCGCAACGCGTCGTCGCGAACGGCTGCGGCGTGCGGGTCGACGGCCCGCTCGACGGCGCGCGGCTCGGCGCGGCGCTCGCACGCGTGCTCGACGAACCCGCGTTCGCGGTGCATGCGGAACGTACGCGTGCGCTGCTCGCGGCCGCGCCGGACGGCTGTGGCGCCGCCGCCGATTTCATCGAACGGTTCGTGCCCAGGCGCGGGCGCGCTGCCGCGCGGGCCGACGTCGCGGTGGCCGGCGCATGAGCACCGCGTCGCCGCTGCACGACGAGAGCGGCGCGCCGTCCGCGTTCGACGTGCCGGCGCCCGCGCCGGCCGCACAGCCGGTGCGCGGCATCCGGCTCGCGCTGCTGACGTTCGCGCTGTCGCTCGCGACCTTCATCGAGGTGCTCGACTCGACCGTGACGAACGTCGCGGTGCCGGCGATCTCGGGCAGTCTCGGCGTATCGAACAGCCAGGGCACGTGGGTGATCAGCTCGTATTCGGTCGCGGCCGCGATCGCGGTGCCGCTCACCGGCTGGCTCGCCCGCCGTGTCGGCGAGCTGCGGCTGTTCGTCGGCGCGGTGCTGTTGTTTACGCTGACGTCGCTGCTGTGCGGGCTCGCGCGCGACCTGCACGTGCTCGTGATCTGCCGCGCGCTGCAGGGGCTGTGTTCGGGGCCGATGGTGCCGCTGTCGCAGACGATCCTGCTGCGCACGTTCCCGCCCGACAAACGCACGATCGCGCTCGCGCTGTGGGCGATGACGGTGCTGCTCGCGCCGATCTTCGGGCCGGTGGTCGGCGGCTGGATCGTCGACAACTTCTCGTGGCCGTGGATCTTCCTGATCAACTTGCCGATCGGGCTGTTCTCGTTCGCGGTGTGCACCGCGATGCTGCGCCCCGACGCGCAGCGCGGCGCGGCCGGCCCGATCGACGTGCCGGGCATCGTGCTGCTCGTGATCGGCGTCGGCTCGCTCCAGGCGATGCTCGATCTCGGCCACGACCGCGGCTGGTTCGATTCGCCGCTGATCGTCACGCTCGCGGTGGTCGCGGCGCTCGCGATCGTGTCGCTGCTGATCTGGGAAGCGGGCGAAGCGCATCCGGTGGTCGACCTGAGCCTGTTTCGCGACCGCACGTTCTCGTTCTGCGTGCTGATCATCTCGCTCGGGATGATGAGCTTCTCCGTGGTCGGCGTGGTGTTTCCGCTGTGGATGCAGGCCGTGATGGGCTACAACGCGTTTCATGCGGGGCTCGCGACCGCGTCGCTCGGCGTGCTCGCGCTGGTGTTCTCGATCCTCGTCGGGCTGCATGCGCACCGCTTCGATGCGCGCGTGCTCGCGACGTTCGGCTTCCTCGTGTTCGCGGCCGTGCTCGCCTGGGACGCGCAGTTCACGCTGAAGATGACGTTCGCGCAGATCGCAGCACCCGGGCTGATCCAGGGCATCGGGCTGCCGTGCTTCTTCATCCCGCTGACCGCCGCGACCTTGTCGCGCATTCCGGACGACCGGCTCGCCGCCGCGTCGAGCCTGTCGAATTTCCTGCGCACGCTGTCGGCCGCGTTCGGCACCGCGATGAGCGTGACGCTGTGGGACAACCGCGCGACCTATCACTACGACGTCGTGTCGCAATCGGTCACGCATGCGTCGGCGAACACGCAACGCTTCGTGCATGCGTTGAACGCGATGGGCGTGGACGGCGTGCGCGAACTGACGACCTTGCATCACGTCGTGATGCAGCAGGCCTACATGATGGCGACCAACGACATGTTCTGGATGGCGAGCATGACGTGTCTCGCGCTCGCCGCGATGATGTGGCTGACGCGGCCCAAGCGCGGCGCGGCCGCATCGTTCGGGCATTGAGGAGCGGACCATGACGACACTCGGCGCACTCGTGATCCTGTATCACCCGAGCGACGCGCAGCTCGACGCGCTGCGCGCATGGCGGCACGCATGCGACGCGCTGCTCGTCGTCGACAACACGCCGCAGCCCGATGCGCGGGCACGCGAACTGTGCGCCTGCGAAGGCATCGCGCTGCTGCATCACGGCAATCGCGGCGGCATCGCGGGCGCGTACAACGCGGGGCTTACGGCGCTGTTTCGCGACGGCCTCGATGCGGTCGCGCTGTTCGATCAGGATTCGTCGGTGCCGGCTGCGTATTTCCCGGCGATGCGCGATGTCTGCGCGGGGCTCGCGCGGCGTGCGTTCCTCGCCGGCCCGCGCATCTTCGACGAGAACGCGCGCAGCTTCCTGCCCGAACTCGCGACCAACGGCATCGGCTTGCGCCGCCTGCGCATCGAGCCGGGCACGCCGATGCAGCGCTGCGCGTTCCTGATTTCGTCGGGTTGCGTCGTGTCGCGCGACGCGTTCGACGTGCTCGGTCGCTTCGACGAGACGCTGTTCATCGATCACGTCGATACCGAATACAGCTTCCGCGCGCTGGCGCGCAACGTGCCGCTCTATGTCGTGCCGTCGCTGGTGCTGCCGCACCGGATCGGCGCGAAGCATCGGCACGCGATCGGCCCTTTCGAAATGACGTCGATGAATCACTCGTGGCAACGGCGCTACTACAGCGCCCGCAATGCGGTGCAGCTCGGGATGCAGTACGGGCTGCGCTTTCCGGTGGCGCTCGTGCCGAACCTGCTGACCGTGTGGCAGGTCGTGCAGATCGCGCTGGTCGAGCGCGACAAGCGCGCGAAGCTGGCCGGCATCCTGTTCGGCGTCGCGGACGGCCTGTTCGGCCGGCTCGGCCCGCTCGAGCGCACGCGACCGCGTCTGGCCGCGCGGGCGCGGCGCGTTCGGCAGGGGTGACGATGCGACGGATGATTCAAGCGGCGGGTTCGGCGCGTGGCGTGAAGGGCGGCTCGATGATCGCGGCCGCCGCGGCATTGCTCGCGTTGGCCGGATGCGTGCCGTCGGGCTTCCTGCCGTCGCTGTCGCTGCGTGCGCCGGCCGACGATGCGCTCGCGCATACCGCCGGCCCCGGCGCGAACGGCGCATGGCCGGCGCCCGACTGGGTGAAGCAGTTGCAGGACCCGCAGCTCGACGACCTGGTCGCCGAGGCGTCGCAGCACAACCCGGATCTACAGGTCGCGCAGGCGCGGTTGCGGATCGCGCAGGCGCAGCTTCAGCAGTTCGATTCGCTGACCGGTTTGACCGGCACGGCCGGCGCGACGATCAGCCGGGCACGGATGCCGAAACCCGGCGACATTGCCGACGTGACGGCCGGCGGCTATCGCGTGCCGGTGCAGATCTTCGGCGATCCGAACGTATCGCCGTCGTCGGTCTTCGTCGGGCTGAACTACCAGCTCGACCTGTGGGGCAAGAACCGCGCGGCGACGAAGAGCCTGATGTCGCTGCGCGACGCGGCCGGCGTCGAAGCCGAACAGGTGCGGCTCACGCTCGCCGTCGCGATCGTCACCGTGTATTGCCAGCTCGACCAGGCGTACGCGGTGCGCGACCTGTTGCAGCAGAAGCTGAAGATCAGCCAGCGCGTGACGGCCGTGCTGCGCGAGCGCACCGCGCGCGGCCTCGACAACGCGTACGACGCGAGCGATGCGTCGATCAAGCGCAGCCGTCTGCTCGAGCAGATCGCGCTGAACGACGAGCAGATCAAGCTCGCGCAACTGCAACTCGGCGTGCTGTCGGGCCGCGGCCCGGAGCGCGGGCTCGCGCTGCAGCGGCCGCGCGTCGGCGCGTTCGCGGGCGGCGCCGTGCCCGCCCGGCTGCCGGCCGATCTGCTCGGCCGCCGGCCCGACATCGTCGCCGCGCGGTTGCGCGTCGAAGCCGCGTTCGCGAATGCCGACTCGACGCGTGCGCAGTTCTATCCGGACGTGAATCTCGTCGCGCTCGGCGGCGTGTTCGCACTGACGCCCGCGTCGCTGTTCTCGCGCGATTCGCTCGCGGGCTCCGTGGGCCCCGCGATCTCGCTGCCGATCTTCGATCGCGGCCGCTTGAAGGCGAAGCTCGGCGCGGACGTCGCGCAGGCCGACGTCGCGATCGGGCTGTACAACAAGACCGTCGACGACGCGCTCGGGCAGGTCGCGCAACTCGTCACGTCGCTGCAGACGTCGCAGACGCTCGTCGCGCAGCAGCAGGACGCGGTCGCGGCCGCGCAGAAGATCGTGCAGATCGCGGCGGATCGGCATCGGCGCGGCGTGCTGATGCAGAAGGACGTCGATGTCGCGGATCTCACGCTGATCGACGAGCGCGCGCAGATGATCGCGCTGCTCGGCAAGCAGCGGACGCTGCGGGTGGGGCTGATCGGCGCGCTGGGCGGCGGGTTCGATGCGGGCGCAACGGTCGCGCAAGCGCAGACGCCGGCCGGGCCGCGGGCGCGGAGTGGGGCGGCGAAGCGCGGGGCGGCAACGGCCGTGGCTGCTGTGGGCGCCGTGGCCGCGAATCGGGAGACGGCTGGCCAGTCTAACGATGCACGCGCAGGCAGCACGGCAGTGTCGCCGGCTGCTACCGCGACGAGCAACGCGTCTGCATCGGCACGACGCGACGACACGACACGCCCGTCGACGATCGGTGCGACCCGCCCCGACGCGGCGCCGCGCGGCAACCCCGTTCTCGCGCGCACGGCCTCGGCGAGCCCGACGCGCGATTCGTCGCCGATGCCTGCGATTCCCGTCTTCCAGCACGATCGTCTGATCGTTACGCAAAGCGACTGATGCACCACGACAACCTCCATTCCGCCGCGCCGCCGGCCGCACTGAACGACCCGGCGCTCGACGCGCGCCGCGCGACGCGCCGCAAGCGCTTCACCGTGTTCTTCGCGATCGTGCTGCTGGCCGCGATCGCATGGATCGCCTACTGGCTGCTGAGCGACCGCTATTACGAAGACACCGACGACGCATACGTCGCGGGCAGCATCGTGCAGGTCGCCGCGCAGATCCCGGGCGCCGTGACCGACGTGGTGGTCGCCGATACGCAAGCCGTGCGCGCCGGGCAGACGCTCGTGCGGCTCGACGACACCGAGGCATCCGTCGCGTTCGCGCAGGCGAAGGCGCAGCTCGCGCAGGCCGTGCGCCAGGTCGCGAACGCGAGGATTTCGAACACGATGTACGTCGAGGCCGTGAATGCGCGCCGCGCCGACCTGTCGCTGGCGCAGCGCGCGCTCGCCGCGCGTTCGGGCGCATCGGTCGAGATCGTCGCGCCGGAAGAACTGGCGCGGGCGCGCGCGGCGGTGGCCGGCGCGCAGGCGAACCTCGCGGCCGCGCAGGCGCAGCTCGACGCGGCGCGCGCGCTCGGCAGCAAGCTGCCCGTCGACGAAAGCCCGGCGGTCGTGCAGGCGGCCGCGCAGTTCAAGCTCGCGTACCGGAACCTGAAGCGCACGACGATCGTCGCGCCCGTCGACGGCACGATCGGGCAGCGCTCGGTACAGGTCGGCCAGCAGGTCGGGCCCGGCGTGCCGCTGATGTCGATCGTGCAGCTCAACCGGCTGTGGGTCGAGGCGAATTTCAAGGAAGGGCAGATTCGCCACATGCGCGTCGGGCAGCCGGTCGAGGTCGTGTCGGATCTCTACGGCTCGCGCATCGCCTATCGCGGCCGTGTGCAGGGCTTCTCGGCCGGCACGGGCAGCGCGTTCTCGATGCTGCCGTCGCAGAACGCGGCCGGCAACTGGATCAAGGTCGTGCAGCGCGTGCCGGTGGTGATCGCGCTCGATCCGCGCGACCTCGCCGCGCATCCGCTGCGCGTCGGGCTGTCGATGCGCGCGACGGTCGACACGCACGACCGCAACGGTCACGCGCTCGACAGCGAGCCGCCGACGCCGGCCGTCAGCACGCGCGTGCACGACGGCGTCGCGAGCGACGCGGAAGCGGCCGCCGCCGCGATCATCCGCGAGAATCAGGGCGGGTGAGCGCCGGGCCGCCAAGGCAGGGCCGGCCGCAAGGGCTGGTCCGGCCCCCGGTAGATTCCCGCCCGACTTTCGTATTTCCGCCATCGATGTCGGCGCCGATCAAACGCATGTCGCGTTTGAGACATCGGCGCCCCTGCCTCCCGGACTACTCTCGAACAGCACGTTGCGCGTGCGCCGCATGGCGCCGGCGCGCCGCGGCGCCATCCAACGAGACATGGAGACAATACGATGAGCAGCAATCGAGGTGTCGTCTATCTTGGGCCGGGCCAGGTCGAAGTCCAGAAAATCGATTATCCGAAGATGGTCGACCCAAGC
The DNA here is from genome assembly GCF_016586125.1 of Burkholderia sp. E168m23. Lineage (NCBI taxonomy): Bacteria > Pseudomonadati > Pseudomonadota > Betaproteobacteria > Burkholderiales > Burkholderiaceae > Burkholderia > Burkholderia sp. E168m23. The sequence goes on along the minus strand of NZ_BCPP01000010.1, from coordinate 5,955 downwards.
GGCCGCGCGATCGGCCACGGCGTGATCCTGAAAGTGGTCAGCACGAACATCTGCGGCTCCGACCAGCACATGGTGCGCGGCCGTACGACCGCGCCGGTCGGCCTCGTGCTCGGTCACGAGATCACCGGCGAAGTGGTCGAGGTGGGCCGCGACGTCGAGACGCTGAAGCTCGGCGATCTCGTGTCGGTGCCGTTCAACGTCGCGTGCGGCCGCTGCGCGATGTGCAAGGACACGCACACCGGCGTGTGCCTGAACGTGAACCCGTCGCGTGCCGGCGGCGCGTACGGCTACGTCGACATGGGCGGCTGGATCGGCGGCCAGGCCGAGTACGTGCTCGTGCCGTATGCCGATTTCAACCTGCTGAAATTCCCGGATCGCGATCAGGCGATGGCGAAGATCCGCGACCTGACCTGCCTGTCCGACATCCTGCCGACCGGTTATCACGGCGCGGTGAGCGCGGGCGTGAAGCCCGGTTCGACGGTCTATATCGCGGGCGCGGGCCCGGTCGGGATGGCGGCGGCCGCGTCGGCGCGCCTGCTCGGCGCGGCCGTGACGATCGTCGGCGACATGAACGCGGAACGCCTCGCGCATGCGCGGGCGATGGGGTTCGAGACGGTCGACCTGTCGAAGGACGCGTCGCTCGGCGAGCAGATCGAGCAGATCCTCGGTGTGCCCGAGATCGATTGCGCGGTCGACTGCGTCGGCTTCGAGGCGCACGGTCACGGCTCGTCGGGCCATTCGGAGGAAGCGCCCGCGACGGTGCTGAACTCGCTGATGGAAATCACGCGCCCGGCCGGCGCGATCGGCATCCCGGGCCTGTACGTGACGGACGATCCGGGTGCGAAGGACAAGGCCGCGCAGCACGGCAGCCTGAGCATCCGCTTCGGCCTCGGCTGGGCGAAGTCGCATTCGTTCTTCACGGGCCAGACGCCGGTGCTGAAGTACAACCGCAACCTGATGCAGGCGATCCTGTTCGACCGGCTGCCGATCGCGAAGATCGTCAACGTCGAAGTGATCTCGCTCGACCAGGCGCCGGAAGGCTACAAGAAGTTCGACGGCGGTGCGCCGCGCAAATTCGTCATCGACCCGCACGGGTTGCTGGCGGCGTGATGCACTAGCGTTCGACACGCGTGACGCGTGACGCGAGTACGGGCGGCTCCGGAAACGGGCCGCCCGTTTTTCGTTGCGGGCGCGTTCAGTGGCCGCGATAGAGCTTCGCGAGTTCGGCGTTGCTGGCGGCGGTGCGGCGTGTACGCCCGGTGTGCAGGCTGACGCGGCGGATCGCGCGCGTGGGGCGATGGGCGGTGTCGCGGTTGCCTTTCCAGTCGGCCACGCGGACTGCGCCGGCGCGCGTCCGGTCGGGCCGCAACGACGGCGCGGCTTGTACAACTGCCATCGGGCGAGCAGGTTTGCCGGCGAGCGGGGCGCTCTGTTGCGGATTGGCTGCCACTTGCGTTTGATCAGGCGAATGAAACGGGTAGACGGGTGCCGGCACGACCGGCAGCAACGGATCGTTCGATGCCTGCAGCATGGTTTCGGTCGCGACGGCGGCCGGCGCAGCGGAGCCGCGACAAACGGGATCGGCCTTGCAGGTCTGGTCGACCATCACGTAGCCGCCGACCAGCAGCACGAGCGTGAGGATACTCAGGAGCGGTGCGCTCGATGCGCGCGGCCGCTGGAAAGCCGCGTTGCGCAGCGCGCGGGCGACGCGCGACGACCACGTGTGGAACGATCGCGGCGCATGCACGGCACGCGCGTCGGCCGGCGTGTGGCGAATCGGCTCGAACGGCCAGTTCCACCGACCGCAGACGGGGCAGTGCTCGAGTGCGCGGAACGCGACGAAACCGCATTCGCGGCAGCGGCAGCACGTCGCGTGCCGCGATTCGGCGCGTGCATTCAGCACGGAACGCCAGGCATCGCGCGCGCGGACACTCCGGTTGGGCAGGACGCGCATCGTCAGCGACCGACGGATGCCATCGTGGGGCTACACATCGGCGGTCGTTCGCATTCGGCGTTCATTTGATTCTCCATAACATCGGACGCGTGGAACCCGTTCGTCCGCGTCTGCCTGCCGCTTCATTCTTGGTCGTTCGCGCGCGAAACGCAAGGCGCATGTCGCGCGTTGCGTGGCGCACATTTCGTGCCGCCCGTTTCGTACTAGCCGCCGTGCCGCTGCCGGGCCGCGAGCGTGCCGAGCGTCTCCAGCGCGCGCTCGACGGCCGGGGTCCACGGCCGCCCGTAGTTGAGCCGCAAATAGCGGCGAAAACCGCCGGTGGCGGAGAAGATCGGCCCGGGCGCAATGCTGACGCCGCTTTCCATCGCGTCGTCGAACAGGTGCATCGCGTCCAGGTGCGGCGGCAATTCGATCCAAAGGAAATACCCGCCGCGCGGCGCGAACACTTCGGTATCCGTCGGGAAATACGCGCGCACGGCCGACAGCATTTGCGCCTGGTGCGCGGCGAGATTGCGTCGCAGCTTGCGCAGGAACCGGTCGTATGCGCCGTCGCGCAGATAGCTCGATATCGCCATCTGCGCAGGTACGTCGGCGGCCGGCGTGCTCGTGCCTTTGGCCTCGCGGATCTGCCGGACGAAGCGGCCGGCCGCGACCCAGCCGATTCGGAACCCGGGCGCGAGACATTTCGAGAACGATCCGCAATGCAGGACGAGTCCGCTGTCGTCATACAGTTTCGCGGGCCGCGTGGGCGCCGTGCCGAACTGCAGTTCGCCATACACGTCGTCCTCGATCAGCGGCACGCCGCGCGACGCGAGCAGGTCGATCAGCGCGCGCTTGCGCTCGTCGGTCAGCGTCGCGCCGGTCGGGTTGTGGAATGACGTCATGAACCAGCATGCGCGTACCGGATGCGTGTCGAGCGCCTCGGCGAGCGCGTCGAGGTCGAGGCCCGTGCGCGGGTCGACCGGAATCTCGACGGCCTTCAGATGCAGGCACTGGACGGCCTGCAGCACCGCGTGGAAGGCCGGCCGTTCGATCGCGACGATGTCGCCCGGGCGCGTCAGCGCCTGCAAGCTGAGCGTCAGCGCTTCGGTCGCGCCCGTCGTGATGACGATTTCCTCCAGCGGCAGCGACGCGCCCGCGTTCAGATAGCGCAACGCGATCTGGCGGCGCAGTGCTTCGTTGCCGGGCGGCAAGCCTTCGAGCAGTTTGGTGCGGTCCATGTGGCGAGCGGCCGACGCCACCTGGCGCCACAGGCTGCTCATCGGGAACAGCGAATAGCTCGCGAATGCCGAGCCGAGCGGCACGATGTCGTCGCATTTGAGCGAGTCGAGCAGGCGGAACAGCGCATCGTCGTCGCCGGTTCGAGCGGCGTCGTTCTGCGCGGCGCCCGGCTTGCGCGGCGAATCGCGGCCGAACCGCACGTGCTTGTCCGCGACGTTCGCCACGAAATAACCCGAGCGCGCCCGCGCGACGATCAGGCCCTCGCTTTCGAGCGCGTAGTACGCACGAAACACCGTGGACGGGCTCACCCGATACGCGCGGCATGCCGCGCGCACGGTAGGGATGCGCGCGCCGGCCGCCAGGTCGCCGCGCCGGATCGCGTCGGCGATCGTCTGCGCCAGCACCGCATAGCGCTTCATGCGTGTCCCCCGGCCGTTGTGCCCTGATGACACAGAGTAGTACGGCAGCCGTCACGTGCAAGCGCGCCCCAAATCGCTGATCCGTATGTTTTATCGGCGCTCTGATCCTGTTCTTTCGTCTGACGAACGGGCATCCTCTCGCAAGCTTTGTTCCCGCTGTCCGACCGATACGGAATTCACGCTGCCCGACCGCGAATCCGTGACGTCCGCGCGTGTCGCGCGAGTCCTTTTTTGCGGCGTCCTTACCTTACCCGAAAGTATCCAGCGTGAAACTGCAGACCCTCGTCGCGGGCCTCGTGGCCGGCATCGCCCTCAACCTGTTCAGCGGCGTGGCCGCCGCAGCCTGCGTCAACAATCCCGCCGCCCAGCCGAACGCGACATTCCCCGCCGCGCTGACCGGCAAGCTCGTCTACCACAGCTACGTGAAGTACGGCGACGGCACGAGCCAGCTGTTCCTCTACGATTTCTCGGCCCATACGCTGACGCAACTCAGCAAGAGCGCGTGGGGCATCACCGATCCGATGAATGGTGTGTTCAGCCCCGACGGCAAGTGGCTCGCGTTCATGGGCATCAGCAACGGCGCATGGAACGTGTTCATGCTGCAACTCGGCGCCGGTACGCCGCCCGTCAACATGACGAACAGCACGGGCGCCACGCGCAACGAAGACCCGAAGTTCAGCACGGACGGCAAGACGCTCGTGTTCAAGCAAAACGGCGACGTGAAGCAGGCGACGCTGTCGTACACGAGCGCCGGCCCGGTGTTCACGTCGGTTGTGAGCCTGACGAATGCGCCGGCCGGCGCCGAATACTCGATGCCGTTCCTCGCGCCGGACGCGAGCGCCGTGTACTACGCGACCGGCACCGGCTCGAACATGGGGCTGATGAAGCGCACGATCGCCACCGGCGCGACCGCCGTGTTCGATCGTCCGGCCGGGCTGCAGACGTACTACCCGACCGTGCGTGCGGACGGCATGGTGTACTACGCGCGCTGGAAGGACAGCGGCGGGGCCGACCAGATCTATGCGAAGACGGCCGACCCGGCCTCGACGCCGAGCGCGCTGGCGCTCAACGACTGCATGAGCAACAACTCGGACCCGGCACCCGTCAGTGGTACGAATTACCTGTTTTTCTCATCGACGACGGCGGGTGGTTATCAGCTCTATGTCGGCGACGTGACGACCGGTCAGCGCTGGAGCCTGTCGCAGTTCGGCGTGAATGCCGACGCGACGAAGGCGAAGCTCGGCGCGAATTACTACGGCGGCGCGGCCGCGGCGCGCACGCTGCTGTCGCAGGGGCGGCCGGCCGCGGCGTCGGCGAGCTACAACGCGTCGCTCACGGCAGACAAGGCATTCGACGGCAACACGGCGAGCACGCGCTGGGATTCGCCGGAAGGCGCCGGCGTCGATCCGCAATGGATCTCGGTCGATCTCGGTGCGACGAAGACCATCAGCAGCATCGATCTGTACTGGGATGCGGGCGCGCTCGTCTACCAGATCCAGACGTCGAACGACAACGTGAACTGGACGACGATCTACTCGACGAGCAACGGCGTGTCGTACAGCCATGTGACGTTGCCGAACCTGAACGGGCACGGCCGTTATGTGCGGATGCTCGGCACGAAGCGGGCGACGCAGTGGGGGTATTCGCTCTATGAAATGCAGGTGTGGGGATCGTAAGCGAAAACGGAAAGCGGCCTTCGAGGCCGCTTTTTTGCATCAGGTACTGCCCGCCTCACGCATGCAGCACACGCGCCGGAAACGCCGGCGCAGCACTCACCGCACCCTGCGCGAGCGGCGCGACCTGCTTGCGGCGCTCACGCGTCGGCGCGACGCCGAACGCATCGCGATAGCTCTTGCTGAAGTGGCATGCCGACTGGAAGCCGCACGCCATCGTGATGTGCATGATCGACATGTCGGTCTGCAGCAGCAGCTCGCGCGCACGGCGCAGCCGCAGCGTCAGGTAGTAGTGCGTCGGCGTCATTCCCAGATGCTCGCGGAACAGGCGCTGCAACTGCCGCTGCGACATGTTCGCGAGCCGCGCGAGCTCTTCGCGCGACAGCGGCTCCTCGATGTTGTTCTCCATCAGCGAGATCACTTCGAACAGCGACTTGTTCGCCGAGCCGAGGCGAGCAACCAGCGGCATGCGCTGCTGCGCGCTCGTGTCGCGCACGTGTTCGACGATGAACTGCTCGGCGATCTGCGTGACGCGCGCGGTGCCGACGCGCGCGGCGATCAGGTTCAGCATCATGTCGAGCGGTGCGACGCCGCCCGTGCACGTGATGCGGTCGCGGTCGATCACGAACAGTTCCTTCAGGAAGCGCGTGTCCGGAAACTCTTCCTTCAGCGCCGACATGTTCTCCCA
>NZ_BCPP01000009.1:0-22194 GCF_016586125.1 Burkholderia sp. E168m23 | reverse complement strand
TCACGTGTTTCATGCGAATCATGGTGGTGGCTTCCGGTGAGCTGCCGGCCAACGGCCGGCAGCGAGAGAGGGCGGTGGCCGGCCGTCAGGCGAGATTGGCCTTGTCGAGGCCGAACGCCTTGTCGGACGAGCCCGGCACGGTCCGGAACGCGACATTCGCGCGGTTCCAGCCGTTGATCGCCATCACTTCGAACGTCAGGTCCGACAATTCCTTCTCGGAGAGCTGGCCGCGCACGCGGTCGTAGAGGTCGTCCGGCACGCCGTGCGCGGGCAGCGTCGTCAGCGCTTCCGTCCAGGCCAACGCGGCCCGCTCGCGCGGCGAGAAGAGCGTCGATTCGCGCCACGTCGCCAGATGATGCAGGCGCAGCTCGCGCTCGCCGTGGATGCGTGCCTCCTTCACGTGCATGTCGACGCAGAACGCGCAGCCGTTGATCTGGGATGCCCGGAGGGACACGAGATCCCGGATCGATTCCTCGATCGCGCTGCTGCGCAGCAGGTTGCTGAGCTCGAGGAATTTCCTGAACAACTCGGGTGACTGTTGAATGTAGTTGATACGCTGCGTCATGATTTCTCCTGGCGACGAAGAGGCTGGCCCGCGCTGCGCGGGTGTCGTGGGCGGCAGGGCGCCGCGCGAAATCATCTTAGGAGGGTGTGCTGGTGCGCGGTAGCCACGCACGGGGACGCATCGTGTTGCGCGCGCTGCACCAATCGGCGCTCGGCGACGGGCGCGGCCGGCTCCGGCGCGCGCGCCGCATGCGTCAGCCGGCGGTGCAGGCGGCCGCGATCCGCGCGAGCTTGTCGGGGTTGCGCTGCACGAGAATCCGGCCGATGCGCGTGCCGTCGGTCTCGAACGACATCGCCGCTTCGAGTTGCCCGTCGATGAAGCGCAGCATCGCCCACTGGCCGTTCAGCACGACCGGCCGCATCTCGACACCGCTGCCGCAGCGCAACCACGTCGCATAGAACAGTTGAGCGATGCGCCGGCCGCCGACCATCGGTTTCGGGAAGCTCTGGACATGGCCGCCGCCGTCGCCGATCAGCATCGCGTCTTCGGCGAGCAGCGCCTGGATCGACGGGAAGTCGCCGTGTGCGAGTGCATGCGTGAACGTCTGCAGCAGCCGGCGATGCGTTTCGTGCGGCACCGCGTGCCGCGGCTGCGTATCGTCGCGCAGCCGCGCGCGGGCCCGGCTGACGAGCTGGCGGCACGCGGCTTCGCTCTTGCCGATCGCGTCGGCGATCCGGTCGTAGTCGAACTCGAAGATTTCATGCAGCAGGAACGCCGCGCGCGCTTCCGGCGTCAGCCGTTCGAGCAACAGCAGGTACGCGACCGACACGTCGTTCGCGCGCTCCGTCATTTCCTCGGGCGTCGCCGGCGATTCGCCGAGTTCCGGCTCGGGCAGCCAGATACCCGTGTAGTGCTCGCGCCGGAGCTTCGCCGCGCGCAGGCGATCGATCGACGTGCGCGTCGTGACCGCGACGAGCCACGCCTCGGCGTTCTCGATGTCGTCGCGCGCCGCGTCGTGCCAGCGCAGCCACACGTCCTGCACGATGTCCTCGGCATCCGCGACGGAGCCGAGCATCCGGTATGCGATCTTCTGCAGGCGCGGGCGCAGCGCGTGGAAGGTTCGTGCGTCGTCGGTCGTCACGGCCACACTCCGCTGAACCCGAACGTCACGGGGCCGCTCAGGAACACGCTGCCGGCGCCGTCCCATTGAACGATGACGTCGCCGCCGTCGCAGGTCACCCGCACGGTATCGTCGAGCAGCCCGCACCGGATGCCGTTGACCGCCGCGCCGCACGAACACGAGCCGGAGCCGAGCGGCACGCCGCCGCCGCGTTCCCAGATACGTAGACGGATATGCGATCGATCGATGACCTGAACGAAATGCACGTTGGTCTTCAGCGGAAACAGCGGATGCGTTTCGATGGTTGGGCCGAGCGCTTCGATGTCGATCGTGCCGACATCGTCGACGAAGAACGTGCAATGCGGATTGCCCATGCTGCATGCGGCCGGCGCACCGGGCAGCGGCAGCGCGAGCGTGTCGATGGCTTCCGAGAGCGGCACGTCCTGCCAGCCGAGCCGCGGCGCGCCCATGTCGACCTTGATCAGCCCGTCCGCATCCTGCGAACAGTGCAGGCGCCCGCGATTCGTGCGCAGCACGACCGATGTCGCACCGGTTTCCCGCATCAGCTTCCACGCGACGCCGCGCGTCGCGCTGCCGCAGGTATCGAGCGTCGAGCCGTCGGGATTCCAGAACGCGACGCGCGCGGCCGCGTCGTTGCCGTCCGAGATCACCGCGAGCTGGTTGAAGCCGATGCCGCGATGCCGATCGCCCATGCGCCGCACGAGGTCGCCGTCGACGGGATGCGCGCGATCGTGTTCGTGACCGCGCAGGTCGACGATGACGAAGTCATCGCCATTCGCGTTCATCTTCAGAAATGCGATCGGCATGGGGGTTCCGGAATGGAGGCAGGCAAATACTGTACGTGGCTCGCCGGTCGCGGGCAATCGTCGCCCGACCGTTGGTTTGCATAAATTTGTATCTACGACACCCCCGCCAATAGGGCGTCTCCGGGATCCCGGGAACAAATTCACGAGGAGAAAATTTGCATAAAATTGTATCTCATCCCAGCATTTTGGTGATTTTGTAACTAATCCCGTGCATGCGTTTTTGATGTACTAGCCTTCTTTCGGACAGGTGTTGTCAGGACGGCGCTCAGATGAGTTGAGCGTGTCGCTCCGATGGCGAGGAGGGCGGGATGTCAGTTGAAGACTCCGAAGAACTGCCAGTGTTTTCGCAGCGGATAGTGCGAGGACGGGCCCATGACACTTCAAAGTGGGTGACGCCCGACGTAGGTACGATGACTGACTCTCGACAAGCGCTTTATTTCGCGAGGAAGAAGGCGGTTGAGCTGTACCTGGCCGGGGAATCACCCGAGTCGATCAAGAAAGCAACATCGCTTAGCGCGAAGCAGGCCTATCGGCTGATCAACGAGCGTTGCCTCGAGACTCATGAGGATGGCCGAGAGTTTGGATGGCGGGGTTTGATGCCGTACGTGCGAATGCGCCCGTACCATCGAATCAAACGGATCCACGTAGATGTCTATGGTGGCGGTGCGGCCGGTGCAATGCAGGGTATTCTCGACGCTCATCCGGAACTGAGGAAAAGTTTCGACGCCAGGATTTTGACTATCCCGCGCACGAACAAGCTTGCCGAGATAAAGCGCGCGAAGACTCGTCATCACAACTGGTTTCTTGATCAGCTTCGAGCGCTTGGTTACGAGATACGCGACGAATGGCCCTTTAACACTGTCAGTCTCGGTTATTACTCGATCAGGCGCTACGTCGAGAAAGTCCTGCTGGCGAACCCCAAAGTAATGGCGCATGAGGCAGGGGGGCCGGATATGGTCAAAAAACTAGCAACGGGCGATGGGACTAACCGCCCAGTTTCCCGGTTTATGCAGCGAGTAGAGATGGACGCGCATAAAATCGACGGGCGGTTCTGTGTGCTCCTGCCGCAGATCGGGGGCGGCTTTGTTGAGAAAATGGTCCATCGGCTCTGGGTGGTTGTCTTGCTCGAAGTTGTTTCTCGAGCGGTCATTGGGTACTACTTCAGTCTAAGACGGGAAGTGTCGACCGACGACGTCCTTCGAGCGATCAAGGCATCGCTGAACCCCTGGACGCCGCGGCAAGTGACATTTAGTGAGGATGCTTATATACCTGGCGCAGGGCTATTGTCGGTGCTCGGCCCGGACTATGTTGGTTTATGCTGGGACGAGACAAGCGTAGATGGCGCACTTGCAGAGACATGTCAGCATGTTCGCCGATCTCTGGAAGATGTCGTTCGATCCAAACTACTTGACCCATCAAGCTCGTTTTCGAAGCGACGTAGCAAAGATGATCGACCTTTCATCGAGACGTTCAATCGCCATTTGGCAGGACGTGGATTTCAGCGACTATCCAACACGACTGGCGCCAAGCCGCAAGATAAGAAAGGTCGCAATCCGGACGCCGTGGCGTTGACGAGCCGCTTCCAATACGAGTATGCAGAAGAAATTCTCGACATCCTGATCGCAAACTACAACAGCACGCCTCATCGGAGTATCGGATACCGCACCCCTCTGGAGTATGCAGCGTTCCTCTATCGCCATTCATCTTCGGTGTTGCGACATGTGGAACCTGAGATGGTCAACTCGATGTTCAGTGTTCGGAAGCTTTGTACGGTGCGGGGTGGAGCCAGCACTGGGCGACGACCGTACGTCGAATTCTTCAACGCCACGTATTCGAACGAGATCCTGGGCATTCGGCATGATCTAGCTGGGTCGAAGATATGGGTGATCGCACATAGAGAGAACGATGCTCGCATCGCAATGGGTGCCGAGATCAACGGTACTTCGTTGGGGATACTGCGAGCAGCGCCTCCGTGGAATGGATTGCCACACAGCTTGGCTGTACGTACGGCGATTTGCCAGGCAAACAGGAGCGGGAAGTTTCGCGCTTCTCCGGGGATGGATCCGGTCGAGGCGTTCGTGCATTTCTCAGAAGCGCAGCCTAAAGGAAAACTACCGGTTCATCCTGCCTACCTGGAGGCCCGTCGCATCCTGACGGCTGCCGCGGCAGGATCGGTTGGAGACACGATGCTTGATGGCGCACTGAAACGCGCAGAGGAGGCGTCAGATGGCGAGAAGATTGAAACGCGTACCTCAAAAGATCGCTCATCCAGCGCTAAGCGACGGGACACTCCCTTACCTTTGCCGCCCCGTCGGATCGCCTCAACGAGGTCGTGATGACATTCTCGCTCCCAGCACATATTGACCCACGGCACTGTATCGTCACGCAGCAGTATGCGGTCTATACGCCACCCATGAACGAAATGATTTCCCAGATTGGTGATTGGATCGATCAGCAGTGCCCGGGCGCATATTTGCGAGGTGCGTCACGGCTGGGGAAGTCAAAGTGCGTCAAGTACTTCCTGTCTCAGGTGCTACGCGAGCGCTTCGAGATCGAGCTGCCGCTGGTTGTATGGATTCGCCCGCCTGATAGCCATCTGAGTGAGGCAGGTTTTTGGCACATGTTGCTGCTGGCGTCTCGATTCGTACTGGTCAATGCGGCGAAGCCGCCGCCGCGTGCGGAGGGGCGCTATCTATGTCTGCAACGGTTCATCGCAATTGCCGAGTGGGCGCGTCGAAACTATGTGATCCTGCTAATCGACGAAGCGCAGGGCATGACATTGCGCGAGTGGCAGTGGTTGATGGGACTACAGAACGATCTGGATAACAAAGGGTATCTGCTGAGTGTCATTTCGATAGGGTCTCATCAACTGAACTACAAGTATGACTACTTCGCCGGAACCGGAAATGCTCACGTTTCTGCGCGATTCATGGCGTCTCATGCTCAATTCCACGGCCTCCGTACGAAGGACGAACTGGACTATGTGTTGAATGGCTACGACATTGATTCTCGTTGGCCTGAAGACAGTGAGATATCTTTCCTCGAGTACTTCGCACCCGAGTGCTTCGGCCGTGGCCGGCGGTTGGCCGAATGTGGCGCTGATATCTGGACGGCTCTTCAGGAACTATCCCCCGACAACGCGAGGCGATTTGGTGAATTTCCCATGCAACATATTGCTCGAACCATCGAGGCGACGCTCTACGAATTGGCACGTGGTGGCGAGTGGGAGGAAGTCACGTCGTATGAAAACTGGCTGAAGCGGTTGGCCAGAACGAATTTCTCAGACCATATGCGTATTATTTGTCCGCCATCTTAATATGGATTATCCAGAATTCAATTGGTGGAAAGGATGCCTGAGGCCGTACGAGTCCAAGATCAGCATTTTTTTGCGATTTTGCGAACTCAATCATGTCAATTTCCGAAAGGGCATCGATGTTTTGGCATGGCGTCCAGATCGTCCGTCTGAGTCGCCGGACGAGGAAATCGAACGGCTGGCTGCCACGCTCGGCGAGCCTGAGTCAACAGTATCTACTGTAATTCGACTTGGCCTCGGCCTGAATCAATGCGGTACCTATGGACTCGATGTTGGGGACGGAAACGAATTCACTATACGTTTCTGTCCTGAATGCGCCGAACTTGGCTACCACAGTGTGTTTCACGAAGTGGTATGGCTGGCATCGTGCCCTTTTCATGCATCTCAGTTGCAGGTTGTTCATCCCCCGCGTCACTACGGTACGATTTTAGAGGGGCGCATCGCTGCACTGCGGAACGTGATGCGCACGCATTGCGCCAAATGGCCTCTCGTCGGAAATGGGCCCACGGACGAGGGATTGGGCGAGGTGCCGAGTCGCATCTTAGGGTGGATCGGCGATGTAACGGAAGCGGCGGCTCAATATTCGAAGAAAGATATATTTATATATCATACAAGCCAAATATTTGAGTGTGCTCCCTATGCTCAGAAGCTTGGGCAACTTTATTCTATTTGTCCGCCTGCTGATTCCGTAAAGCCATATTTGCAATCAGTCAATGTGGAGTGGGAGTCTGAGCGTCAAGTGTTTGATGACCGTATTAAGCATGTCGTCGATGATAAGCGGTTGAATTATTTGTTTCGGACGATGTTTGATTTCTTCGTGCAGACAGGAGATCTGGTACCTAATCCGCCGCCATTTGTGGCTCTCTATAAACGTCTCGTCGCACCGCTCCGAGAGCGCCATGCTACTTGCCGTTGTCGTTGGTTCGGGATGCCCATTGGAGGTGACGGAATTTTTTGGCAGGAATGTGATCCTGACGCAACCAAATATCATGACGTACGTTGCCCGTATGAAGTCGCGCTCGACGAACTGGATGTTCGTTGGGGACAGTGGACAACGGTACTGAAGGGGCGCCAGGCAGGGCAAGAGCTGGGGAGGCTGATCTGTATTGTGCAGGACCTGCTTGAATGTGATTTTGTTCGACTGGTCAAGGAGCACGACCCTTGGGCCGAACCAAACTTCAATCGCTTGCAGGACACATTCGCGAAGTACGCTTGGAATCTTGACGATTCGACACTCGATCTGCTCAACACGGCCACCGAGTGGCAACTGAGCATGGAGGTGGAGGCGGTGACAGCTTGGCTGGAGCACATTGACGACTCGCATCGTCCCGACCCGTGGACACTTCCATCTCAATGTGTGCGCATACAGCGCGACGGGAGCAATTTGGTCCTGATGCGATGGACACATAGGACTCCTGCCGCCTAGCGTGTTTGCAATTCCGCCTCGCGTGCGTCTGCCAAGAGCGTACCAATTGGGGTAGGACTATTATGAGACTGGGTCCCGCAATGCCGCGAAGGCGGACAGGAACAAGGCGCGCTTGAATACCTTGTTGCCGTGTCTGGATGGATGCTCACCGCGGATGGATGAGCCAGAGCGTCGGGTGGCCGGGGCAAGACCAGCGTAGGCCGCCAGATGAGCGGCCGAGGCGAAGGCTTTGTGGGCAACTTCGGTCAGGAGTCTGGCGGCGGTCCTGACGCCGACTCCCGGCATGCTGGTCAGGACCAGCCAAAGAGGGTGAGCAATCACCAGTCGTTCAACCTCGGCAGCGACTTCGTCGCGTTGCTGACGCAAGGCTGCAAGCTGCTGGGTCAAACGGGGCATGACGATGGTGGCGCCAGCACGTGATCACATGGCGGCCATTCGCCTCAATAGCATACGAGAGATGGCGCGAGATAAGGCTGGGCTCGCGAAGCAGCACCGCAACGTAATCGCACGCACCGATGAGATTGAACCGTGGGAGTACTCCGCGCGGCGTAGGTGGTTTGCGCCAGCTATGCCAGAGGATCTGGCAACTCATGTGCATTAGCCGGGACTTGCTTTGACTGCTAACCTTGATCTCCATGCAATTTTCCGGTTAGAGCGATCTGGACTGCATGCGGGGTTGCGCCCCGCCACCTCTAAACATCTGTTTAAAATCAAATGGTTGCTGTCTGGATGTCAAGCCAGCGGGTTTCAGACATACCATCAAACCAACGAGTAACAAGAAATGAAGGCGCGGAAAAGGGCGCGTGGGTCGCCCGCAAGGTGATACACCGTCATCGCGACGCTTGTCGGCTCGGTTGCCGACGCGAACGAGGCGAATTTCGTAGCAACAGTCGCCTGGCGCGTCGACGGCATCGTCTCGGTGACGAACCAGTTGCAATTCGACGATCAGCCTTTGTGAGGTGAACGCGGCCACTATCTCCTTGCAACGATACGTTCATGGCGATCATCAATCGATGCTAGGTGAAGATCCACGGCCGACCTCGAATGAGAGGGGGACCCACCCCTGCCGCGACCAACCCCGCGTTGTAATGTGATGAAGCAATTTCCGCCTCCTGCCCACGGTGGAGTATTCGCAACAGTCTCGTCATCAAATCGTGTGGGGTACACCCCGTTCTAGCAATGTCCGGGCGATCTGCGCAAGGCGTCGCGGGGGAGCGAATACGAGCTAGCGATCACGCTGCTGTCTTGAGCGCAGGCACCGGCGCGGCGCCCGCCGCGTCATACCCGGCAATCGCAAGCGCGAGCACGGGATTCAGGCTGTCAACCATCGCACTGGGGATCAGGATCGTCGCGCCGCGTTCCTTCGTCGTTTCGTAGATGATGTTCATCGCTCGCAACTGAAGCGCACCTGGATGATTTTCGTAGACCTGCGCCGCTTCGACGAACTTGGTCGCGATCTCGGCCTCCGCCGAGCCGAGGATCACCCGTGCCTGCTTTTCGCGCTCGGCTTGCGCCTGGCGCGACATCGAATCCTGCAGCGCGACTGGGATCGCAACATCGCGGGTCTCGACCGAGCGGACGGTCACGCCCCAATCCACGGTCTTTCTGCCGATCTCGTCGCGCAGGTGCATGTCGGCCGCCTTGCGATCCGACAACAAGGCAGCCAGCATCGATGCCCCGATCATTTCCCGCAGCGAGGTTTGCGCAACGCGGTCGATTGCCTGCCGGTAGTCGGTGATGGCGAGCGCGGCTTTCTGCGCGTCATGGACGTGCCAGAAAATCACGGCGTCGACGTTGACGGGCACGGTGTCCTTGGTCAGCGCTTGTTCGGCGTTGAAGGCGGTGGTTTGAATGCGTTCGTCGATGATCGCGACAACATTGTCCAGGATTGGAATGATCATGAAAAAACCGGCACCCTTGACGCTTTGCAGCTTGCCAATCCGCAGGATCACGAACTTCTCCCAGACGTTGGCGACCCGCACGGACAGTGCGATCAGGACCGCGACGATGAAAAGGGGGGCCGCAAGATACAGGTGGCCCCACGCGCCGATGGCGAATGCCGCGAGGACGAACGCGGCAGATAACACGAGTGTGATGGGATTCATGGTGACGCTCCGTTTCGGTGACGACAACCTGGCGCATGAGCGATGAGGCGCACTGCATCTCGGGTCGTCTTGGGCGTTCTGGCAACAGGGGCAGAAGCCCTGATGCGAGCGTGCGCCCTATCGCCATGCCGATCGGTACGGTGCCGTACCTCGATCGCGCGCGCTGCGCTTGCGTGACCGGATAGCGAAATATCGGGCGATCCGGTGTGTGAACGACGTGCAGCGCACCACGAAACGCTTCCCGGAGACTGTTCTTCAGCGTACCGACTCGACGAGCCTGCGCGATGCACGATGACGTTCGTCACGTTCTTCAGCCGGGAGCGGTTAATGAAATATCCGATCTACATCACGCAGCATGGGCAGCCCCGCTATCGCGGCGCGCTTCCGGATTTCCCCGAGGTCGGCGTGGAGGGCGACTCGTATGGCGAGCTGCAAGCGGCCGCCGAGCAACGGGTCATGGCCCGCTACGACCGCTCCGCGCGTCTCGTTCCGCCACCGACCACGGACATGTCGGTATTGCAGGCGTCGGAAGTTGATGCCGGGGACGGGATCTGGCGGTTCATCGATCTGGACCTGAGCCGGATGACGTCGAATTCGGTGCGCATCGAGCTGTGCTTGCCAAAGCGCATCGTGCACGACATCGATCGGACGGCGAACGCGCTGCATACGACTCGCGATGCCTTCGTGTCGCTGGCGTGCGAGAACGCAGCCGTCCGATCCGCGCAGCACGGAGCGTTGCGGTGCGAACCCATCGCGAAATCGCTGTCGGAAGCGGCCTGACGGCCCGGGTGTGCCGGGCATGAAGCCGCTGCGGATGGTGCGGCGATGGGGGAGGAAGCGCCTTGAAGATTCACGTTGCGCGTGTGTCGCGACGCCGGACATCGCCATGGAGCAATGCCCGGCCGATTCGCGAGGAGTTCTTCGGCGAGGAGCGACTGGCGCAGCATGCGGGCAGCCTGGCTCGCGCGCAGAAGGTGCTGCCCGGTGTGGCAGCGGGCCCGTCGCTCGCCACGCGGCTGAAGGACAACGCGGATCATCTGCTGAAGGCCTACCAGAACACGGCGGCCGCAGACGCACGCGGCGAAGAAATCACGCCTGCGGCAGAGTGGTTGCTCGACAACTACTATCTTGTCGCGGAACAGGTGCGGCAGATCCGGGATGATCTCTCCCCGCGTTATTACCGGCAACTGCCCAAACTCGGCAACGGCCCGTTCGCCGGTTATCCGCGCGTGTTCGAGATCAACTGGGCCTTCGTCGCCCATACCGACAGCCGTTTCGATCCCGATGCGCTATGTCGTTTCATGCTTGCCTATCAGGCCGTGGAACCGTTGACGATCGGCGAACTGTGGGCGGTGGCGATCACGCTGCGGATCGTGCTGATCGAGAACCTGCGACGGCTCGCGGATCAGATCATCGACGACCGGCGCGCGAGACTCGACGCCGACGCGCTCGCGGATCGCCTGCTCGGCGAGGGCGGCCAGGCGCGGGTCGCGGCGGAGCCGCTCGTCGCCAATTACGAGCAGGCCGTATTGCACGATGCGTTCGCGGTGCAGCTGATTCAGCGGCTGCACGATCCCAATCCGGCCGTCGCGCCGGCACTGGCGTGGCTGCATCGGCACCTGGCGGCGCGCGGCGCGACGCCGGACCAAATTGTCGCGTCCGTCAACCATCAGCAGGGCGCCGCCAGCCTGACCGTGCGCAACGTGATCACCAGCATGCGGCTGATTTCGGAGGTGGACTGGACCGATCTGTTCGAGCGCGTCAGCCTGGTCGATCAGGTACTGCGCAGCCACCCAGGCTTCGCGGAGATGGATTTCCCCACGCGCAACCTGTATCGCGACGCGGTTGAAGCGCTGGCCCGCGGCGCACCCGTCAGCGAGCTCGAGATTGCCCGCCGCGTCGTCGCCGATGCGGCGGCGCAGGGTGCAGGCTGCGGGCCGGCCGCCGAGACGGATCCCGGTTACTACCTGCTGGCGAACGGCCGCGCCGCGCTCGAAGCGGAGATCGGCTATCGGCCGCCCGTCGCGTTGTGGCTGCGGCGCCTGACACGCCACGCCGGTCTCGGCGGTTATCTCGGCCGGATCGGGCTGATCGTCGCGCTGCTGCTGGCGGGCATGCTGGCGTGGCTCACGCGTGTCGAACCGCCCGGTCACTGGCTGATCTGGCTCGGCGTCGCCGGCCTGCTACCCGCGCTGGATGCCGCGGTCGCGCTCGTCAATCGCGGCGTGATGCGCGATGTCGGCGCGAAGATCCTGCCCGGCCTCGCATTGCTCGACGGCATTCCGCCGGACCTGCGCACGATGGTCGCCGTGCCGGTGCTGCTGACAACGGAAGCTGTGCTCGGCGAGCAGATCGAGCAACTGGAAATTCATCATCTGGCGAGCCCCAACGGCGCGCTTTACTTCGCTTTGCTCTCCGACTGGATGGACGCGTCCACGCCGCACGCCGACAGCGACGACAGGTTGCTGGCATCCGCGACGGAGGGCATCGACCGGTTGAATCGCCTTTATCCGGCTGCGCCGGGCGAAGGCGAGCGCTTCCTGCTGCTGCACCGCAAGCGCGTATGGAACGACGGCGAACGGTGCTGGATGGGCTGGGAGCGCAAGCGCGGCAAGCTGCACGAGCTGAATCGATTGCTGCGCGGCGCATCGGACACGACGTTCATCGCGGCGGCCGGCCGGACGCCGCACGTGCCGCCGGACGTGCGCTACGTGATCACGCTCGATGCCGATACGCGGTTGCTGCGCGATACCGTGCGCCGCCTGGTCGGCAAGATGGCGCATCCGCTCAACCGGCCGGTATTCGATTCGGCGAGCCGGCGCATCGTCGGCGGCTACGGCGTCCTTCAGCCGCGCGTCACGTCCTCGCTCGCGAGCGGCGACGAGGGTTCGCTGTTCCAGCGCGTGTCGTCGAGCGCGCACGGCATCGATCCTTACGTGTCAGCCGTATCGGATGTCTATCAGGATCTGTTCGACGAAGGATCCTATGCGGGCAAGGGCATCTACGACGTCGACGCGTTCGAGGCGGTGCTCGCCGGTCGCGTGCCGGAGAACGCGGTGCTCAGTCACGATCTGTTCGAAGGTATTTTCGCGCGGGCCGGACTGGCGTCGGATATCGAGGTTGTCGAAGCGTCGCCGTCCCGCTACGACGTCGCCGCGAGCCGCCTGCACCGATGGGCGCGCGGCGACTGGCAGCTCCTGCCCTGGTTGCTGTTCGGCCACGAACCGTTGACGGCGGTCGGCCGCTGGAAGATGCTGGACAACCTGCGCCGCACACTCACGGCGCCCGCCATGCTGGTCGCGCTACTGGCCGGATGGATGCTGCCGCTCCCCGTATCGCTCGCCTGGAGCGCCTTCGTGCTGGTGACGATCGCGCTGCCGTTCCTGTTGCCTGTATTGAGCGGGCTGGTGCCGCGCTGGCGGCGCACGCACGTGAAGATGACCACGCGCAGCGTGCTCCATGCATGGTCGATGGAGTTGCGGTTCGCGTTGACGCGGTTCGGCCTGTCGATCGTCATGTTGCCGCAGCAGGCGTGGTCGATGGGCGACGCGATCGCGCGTACGCTGTTTCGTGTGGCGATCAGCCGTCGCCATCTGCTCGAATGGACCACGGCGGCCGCAGCGGGTGCGCGCGACCGGCGGACCCTCGCGCCCACCTATCTGCAAATGCGCGGCGGCGTGACGCTCGCGCTGCTTGTCGCGGCTGCCAGTCTGATGGCGGGCTGGCGCTTCGATCGTCATACGGGCTGGCTGGCCGTGCCGTTCGTACTCGTCTGGCTTGCCGCGCCGGCGATCGCGTATTGGCTGAGCCGCGCACCACGGTCGGCGGGCGAGCTGCCGGTGGCCCCGCACGATGCGCGTCAACTGCGGCGCGACGCGCGCCGGACCTGGCGTTATTTCGAGACGTTCGTGACGGCGGACGATCAGATGCTGCCGCTGGACAATTTCCAGGAGGACCCGAAGCCCGTCGTCGCGCACCGGACTTCGCCCACCAACATCGGGCTATACCTGCTGTCTGCCGTCAGCGCCCGCGAGTTTGGCTGGCTCGGTACGCTGGACGCGGTGTCGCGGCTGGAGGCGACCGTCGCGACGATGCGACTGATGTCACGCTATCGCGGCCACTTTTATAACTGGTACGACACGCGCGACCTGCGGCCCCTCGAGCCGAAGTACGTGTCGTCGGTCGACAGCGGCAATCTTGCCGGCCACCTGATCGCCCTCGGCAACGGTTGCCGGGCCTGGGCGAATCAGCCCGCCGGTGTGGGGTGGCAGGCCGCGTACGAAGGGATCGGTGACACGCTCGCGCTGTTGCGCAAGGCCGTGTGCCGCGATGGCGATGCCCGGACGACCTTGCACGGCGAATTCGAGCAGGCCGCGACCGAGCTGGATGAGACGCTCGCCGCGCCGGCCCGGGAAGTCGGCGCCCCGGACGGCCCCGCAGCGCCGGAATGGTCCGAGATCACGATCCTCACCGCGACGGTCGCCGATGTCGCGCGCGCGCTGACGGACGAGGTCGGCGGGGTGCGGGGCGGCGACGTCGACGACGTGCTGTTTTGGGCGCAGGCGCTGGAGCACGCGGTGCAAGGGCATTGCCGCGACGCGACGCGCACGCCGGACGAAGCGGACGTGCTGAACAAGCGCCTGCATACGCTGGCCGATACCGCGTTGCAGATAGCCTATGCGATGGAGTTCGGCTTTCTGCTCGACCCGGTGCGCAATCTGCTGTCGATTGGTTACGCGGTGGGCGACGGGCGGCTCGATCCGGGCAACTACGATCTGCTGGCATCGGAGGCGCGCCTCGCGAGTTTCGTCGCGATCGCGAAGGGTGATGTCCCGGCGCGACACTGGTTCCGGCTCGGCCGCCTGGCGACGCCGATCGGGCACGGCGCGGCGCTGATCTCGTGGTCGGGATCGATGTTCGAATACCTGATGCCGTCGCTCGTGATGCGCGCGCCGGACAGCAGCCTGCTCGCGCGCACCAATCAGCTGGTGGTGCGTCGCCAGATCGCCTACGGCGACGGGCTGCGCCTGCCGTGGGGCATGTCCGAATCGGCGTACAACACACGCGACATCGAGCTAACCTATCAGTATTCGAGCTTCGGCGTGCCGGAGTTGGGGCTCAAGCGCGATCTCGACCAGAACCTGGTGGTCGCGCCCTATGCGACCGCGCTCGCGGCGATGGTCGCGCCGAACGCCGCCGCGCGCAACTTTGAGCGGTTGCGTGCAGCCGGCGCGTGCGGGCGCTTCGGCTTCTACGAAGCGCTCGACTACACGCCCGCGCGCGTGCCGGAAGGCATGCCAGTTGCGATCGTGCGGGCATTCATGGCGCATCACCAGGGCATGTCGATCGTGTCGATCGCCAATGCACTGCTGGGCGGGCGCATTCGCGCCTTCTTCCATGGCGAGCCGGCCGTGCGCGCCACCGAGTTGCTGTTGCAGGAACGGGTGCCGGGCCGGGTCGCGGCAGGGCGGCCGCGGGTCGACGCCAGACCCGCCGGCAGGATGCATGGCGTCGACGCCGGCGTTGCACGGCGCCTGCTGTCGGCGGACGATCCCGCGCCCGTCACGCATCTGCTGTCCAACGGCCGCTACGCCGTGATGCTCACGGCCGCGGGCTCCGGCTACAGCCGCCGCGACGATCTGGCCGTCACGCGCTGGCGGGAAGACGCGACGCGCGACGATTGGGGTAGCTATCTGTATCTGCGCGACGCCGAGAGCGGCGAGGTCTGGTCGGCCACGTGGCAGCCCACCGGCGTGGTGCCGGACAGCTACGAAGTGACGTTCACCGAAGATCGCGCCGAGTTCGTGCGTCGCGACGGCACCTTGACGACGTCGCTTGAGGTGGTGGTATCCGCCGAGGACGATGCGGAAGTGCGGCGGGTGTCGGTGGCCAATACCGGCTCCCGGCCACGCGTGATCGAATTCACGTCCTACGCGGAAATCGTGCTCGCTCCGCCCGCCGCCGATCATGCCCATCCCGCATTCTCGAAACTGTTCATCGAAACCGAGTACGTGCCGGCGTCCGGCGCGATTCTGGCGACGCGGCGCAAGCGCGCGCCGAACGAGGCGGAAGTTTGGGCCGCGCATCTGGCCGTGACCTCCGGCGAAACCGTCGGCGCGGAAGAATTCGACACCGATCGATTGCGCGTCATCGGACGCGGGCGCAGCGTTCGCCTGCCGCTTGCGCTGACCGAACAGCGTGCGCTGGGCGCTTGCGAAGGCTCGGTACTGGACGCGGCGTTCACGCTGCGGCAGCGGCTGCGCATCGAGCCGGGCGCGAAGGCGAGCATCGTCTATTGGACCATCGTCGCGGATTCGCGCGCGCAGCTGCTCGACCTGGTCGACAAGCATCGCGACGGCGAATCGTTCGCGCGGGCGGCAATGCTCGCGTGGACCCAGGCGCAGGTGCAACTGCGGCATAGCGCGGTGAGCCTCGACGAGGCCGCGTTGTTCCAGCAACTGGCCGGATACATGCTCTACAGCGATGCGTCGATGCGGCCGGGGTCCGCCGCGCTGCTGCGCCATGCAGCGGCGGTGTCGGCGGCGGGCGGCGTGGGCGCGTCGCCGCTATGGACGCATGGCGTATCGGGCGATCTGCCGATCCTGCTGGTGCGGATCGACGACATCGAGCACATCGCGATGGTGCGGCAGCTGATCCGCGCGCACGAGTACTGGCGGATGAAGCGGCTCGAGGTCGATCTGGTCATCATCAACGAGCGCGCGGCGTCGTACGTGCAGGATTTGCAGGCGGCGCTCGAGGGGCTGGTGCGGACCCGGCAGCCGCCGGACGAAGCCGGGCGCGGCAGTATTTTCGTGCTGCGCGACGACCTGATGGCGGCGGCGGCGCGCGCGCTGTTTCCGTCGGTCGCGCGCGCCGTGCTCGCCGCGCGCAACGGCCGGCTGGTGGACCAGTTGCGCCGCCTCGCGGGTTCACCGCCGCCCGCCCGCGCGGATGCCGCACGTGCGCCGCTGCCGCCGCCGACGATTGCGCGGCCGAAGGGCGCGCAGGCCGGCGCCGGTCTCGAATACTTCAACGGCATCGGCGGTTTCGCGCGCGGCGGCCGCGAATACGTGGTGACCCTGCAGCCCGGTCAATGCACGCCGATGCCGTGGGTCAACGTCGTCGCGAATCCGTCATGCGGCTTCCTGACCTCGGCGGAAGGGGGCGGCCATACCTGGGTGACGAACAGCCGCGAGCATCCGCTGACGCCGTGGTCGAACGACCCGGTCACCGATCCGCCCGGCGAGGCGTTCTATGTCCGCGACGACGAGACCGGCATGCGCTGGGGGCCGCAGGCGAACCCGATCGGCGACGATGCGCCGGGCGCGACCGCGTTCGTCGCGAGTCATGGCCAGGGCTACAGCCGGTTTGCGCATACCGCCGCAGAGGTCGCCGTCGAATTGCTGCAGTTCGTGCCGCTGGCCGATCCCGTCAAGATTTCGCGCCTGAGCTTGCGCAACCTGTCGGACCGGCCCCGCCGGCTGTCCGTCGCAACCTATGCGGAGTGGGCGCTGGGTGCGTCGCGCAGCGTCGCGGCGCCGCACACCGCGAGCGAGATCGATCAGCCGACCGGAGCGCTGTTTGCCCGCAACGACTGGAGTCAGGTGTATCGCGGCAGGGTGGCGTTCGCCGATTTATGCGGCCTGCAAACCGCCTGGAGCGCGGACCGGCGCGAGTTCATCGGCCGCAATGGCGTGCTGGGCGATCCCGCCGGTTTTCCGGGCAGCGTCGGTGCGCCGCCGCTGTCGGGCCGGGTCGGCGCCGGGCTCGATCCGTGTGCCGCGTTGCAGACCACGGTCGATCTCGAACCCGGCGGTGTCGTCGAAATCGTCTTGCTGCTCGGCGAAGGCGCCGATGCGGCGGCGGCGCGACAGTTGGTCGAGCATTACCGTCAGGCGGATCTCGATGCGATATTCGCCGCCGTGACGGCGTTCTGGGACGAGACGCTCGGCGCGCTCCAGGTCGAGACGCCGGACCGCGCGATGGATCTGATGCTGAACCGCTGGCTGCTGTACCAGACGCTGTCGTGCCGGATCTGGGCGCGTGCGGGCTTTTACCAGGCCAGCGGCGCGTACGGTTTTCGCGACCAGCTGCAGGACGGCATGGCGCTTGCGGCCGCCCGCCCGGCCCTGACGCGCGAGCATCTGCTGCGGGCGGCGGCGCGCCAGTTCCCGGAGGGCGACATGCAGCACTGGTGGCTGCCCGAAAGCGGCAGCGGCGTACGTACGCGGATCTCCGACGACCGCGTCTGGCTCGCCCATGCGGTCGCGCACTACGTCGACGTCAGCGGCGACCGGGCGATTCTCGATGCGTCGATCCCGTTCATCGACGGGCGGCCGCTGGCCGCCGACGAGCAGGATGCGTTCTTCGTCCCGCGCATCTCGGAAACGAGCGCGTCGCTGTTCGAGCATTGCGTGCGCGGGTTGGAGTCCAGCCTCACGCATGTCGGCGAGCACGGCCTGCCGCTGATCGGCACGGGCGACTGGAACGACGGCATGAACCGCGTCGGCGAAGCCGGGCGGGGCGAAAGCGTGTGGCTCGGGTGGTTCCTGCACGCGACGCTCGCGGCGTTTGCGCCGCTCGCCGCGGCGCGCGGCGCGGGCGATCTGGCGGCGCGCTGGCTGACGCGCGCCGACGCGTTGCGCGACGCGCTCGCCGATGCGGGATGGGATGGCGAGTGGTATCGGCGCGGCTACTTCGACGACGGTACGCCGCTCGGCTCGGCCGACAACGCCGAATGTTCGATCGACGCGATCGCGCAGTCGTGGAGCGTGCTGTCGGGCGCGGCGGACCCGGCGCGCGCCGCGCAGGCGATGGACGCGCTGGACGCGCGGCTGATCCGCCGCGACGATGGCCTGGCGCTGCTGTTCGCGCCGCCGTTCGATCGTTCGTCGGTCGATCCCGGCTATATCAAGGGTTATCCGCCCGGCATCCGGGAAAACGGCGGCCAGTACACGCATGCGGCCACGTGGTCGGTGCTTGCGTTCGCGCAAATGGGGGACGGCGATCGCGCCGCGAAGCTGTTCGCGCTGCTCAATCCGGTCAATCGCAGCCGCACGCGCAGCGGGGCGAATCGCTATCGGGTCGAGCCGTACGTGGTCGCGGCCGACGTATATTCCGTCGCGCCGCATGTCGGCCGCGGCGGCTGGACGTGGTACACCGGCTCGGCCGGCTGGCTCTATCGCGCGGGCGTCGAAGGCGTGCTCGGTCTGCGCAGGCATGGCGACATTCTGTCCATTCAACCGTGCATCCCGCTGTCCTGGCCGGGCTTTAGGGCCACGCTGCGTCACGGCGCGTCGCACTACGACATCGTCGTCGAGAATCCGGGCGGCGCCAGCGGCGGCGTGTCCCGCCTCGTGGTCGATGGCGTGCGGCTCGCCGCCGGCGAAGCGGCGGTGCGGCTCGTGGACGACGGTCGCCGCCACAGCGTGGTCGTGACGCTGGGGGCGGCGCAAGCGGTGTTTCAGTGACGCGGCAGATCGGCATCCGCGCCGGTACGTTAGCGGACCGACTGCGCGCGATCGACCGGCCATCATGAACCGATGTCCCGAATTTCATCGAGATGTCAGCGCATGGGCCTCCGTACGCCGTGCCGGATCAGACGGCGCCGCGGCACCCCAAAGGAGATGATCATGAGAAAGCTAGATTCCGTGGCACTCGAGATGGCGATAGTCACCATGACGATTGTCGTGCTGGCAGGTTGCGGTGGGATGTCTCACCGTGGAACGGACACCGTGATCGGGGCGGGTGTCGGCGGCGTCGCCGGCGCGGTACTGACGGGCGGCAGTGCATTGGGCACGGTGGGCGGCGCGGCCGTCGGCGGGGTGGTCGGCAATCAGGTCGGGAAATAGATCGGGCGTTTTCGGAAGACCCGGTACATGGGCAATTGGGACAGCATGGACATCGACTGGCTGAGAAACGTGTTCGGCAGGCATCCGTGTTATGTCGATGGCGGGACGCAGCCCAGGCAGTACCTACTTTTGCGACAGCAGCCGGTCGCTTTCCCTCTTGACTACCATGTAGCATTCGCACACGCGCCGCTCGAGGGCGCTGCGATCGACGACTTCAATCAATCCGCGCGAATAACGGATGATGCCTTCTTCCTGAAGCCGTTTTGCGGTTTCCGTCACGCTGGCTCTGCGCACGCCGAGCATGTCGGCAATCAGTTCCTGCGTCATCCGCACGTTGCGCGAATCCAGCCGGTCAAGGCTCAGCAGCAGCCAACGGCAGAATTGCTGCGCGATCGAGTGATGGCGATTGCACACGGCCGTCTGCGCCATCTGGGTGATGAGCGCCTGCGTGTAGCGCAGAAACACGCGCTGCAATGCACCGCCGCGCGCGAATTCCTCTTTCACGATCTGTCCGCTCAGGCGGAACGCTTCGCCCGCGCTCTGGACGATGGCCCGGTTCGGCATCGTTTCACCGCCCATGAACAGCGCGACGCCAAGCAGCCCGTCGCGTCCGACCACGGCAATTTCCGCGGACGAACCGTTTTCCATCACGTACAGCATCGAAATGATCGCCGTCGTCGGCAGGTAGACGTGGCTCAGGTGATCGCCCGGTTCATACACCACATGCCCGAGCGGCAGCGCGACCCACGACAGATGGGGCTCGATGCGCTTGCGCTCGTCCATGGGCAATTCGCCGAGAAGATTGTTCGCTACTACGGGCGAGTCGGCCGCGTCGTCCCGCTCTGCGGGCACGACGCCTACTCCCGATCGGATTCGGTCGATGCGCGCAAGAAGCTTTGCATGCTGTGCTGCCTGTGTTTCCCGGTTTTTCTCGGGCAGCAAGCTCGACAGCGACGTACGCAACGTGTCGTGACCCAGTGCATCGAGGATCTTGATCTTGGTCAGGATGCCGAGATCGCTTTTGCCGGTGCGCCATGCCGAGATTTGCGCGCGCGTAAGCCCCAGGCTGTCGGCCAGTTGCGCATCGCTGCCGAACTGCCCCTCGCGCTTCAGTTCGTCGAACAGCTTGCTCCAATCAAATCGCATCGATCGATAGTTAAGTTTGGTGTCAAATTGATTTGACACCACGCCTGGTCGATGAAAAAATACGATGAGCGTTGGTATGTCAAATCCTAGAGACACTTATAGCATAGGCGCCTTCCGTCGTGAAACAGCGTCCGTGCTTCGGGCATTCACGCCGCGCTCGTGCGTTTCACGAGATCCGCATGAGTGATCGCCCGTCTTACATCCGTCTTCCTCCTTCGTTGTCCGACAGTGTTCTCGCCGTTGTGCCACCTTCCGTGGGCGATGACGAATTTGCCGCTCACCAGATCGAATTCATCCAGCGCGTTTTCAGTTATAGCGCTTATCTGCGCGAGCATGCGCGTGAGACGCCCGTCTCCGATTCCTTCCTCATTGCATTCGTTAGCCTGCTCGAGGCGATCGATGCAAATGCCCCCGAGGATGCTCGCCGATGCGCGCGGCAACTGCAGCAAATTCTCCGGATGCTCGTTGATGAGCCCGACGGCAGCCCACCTGAACCGGCTGCACCGCCCGCAATCTGTTGACCGGCTATTCCACGCCGCGCGGCCGCGTGCTGCGCTCGGCGGCAAATCCCGGGCACGGTAGCGGACAGAAGAATTGTTCGCACGATACTAGACTGCTCAAGCACTCAGACGGATCGATCGGCATACCGATTGATGATGATTAAGCCATCCATCGAAGGGTGGCTAAGCGATTGCTGGGGGAGCGGCGACATGAATATCGAAGCACTGGCTGCCCGACTGGCGCAGACGTTCGGTCCGCAGAGTCTGGCCGGACTGGCGCTCGCCGAATTGAAGCGCTGTCGGGCGAATGGCGAGCGTGCGGCCCTCATTCTGGAAAAGGGCACATTTGCCGTTGTGCACGACAGACTCAATCCCGACGATTTGCCCACTACCGTCAGGAAGCCAGCATTCGATTGCAGGGATCGCGTGGATGGCGGTAGCGGCAGACGCCTGCGATACCTCGCGCATTCGAACGGTTACGTCATCGTGTGCTGGACCGAGGGCACGCCTTTCGTTGTAAACGAACGGCACTGGCTTGTGATGAGGGTCTGCTCGCATCGCCATCGGATGTCGCCGGCGTGATCCCCGACCAGGCCGTGCTGCCGCTCGTCGCCACGAAAAGCCGCATCCTCGCCGGCGCGAGCCTCGCGACGTTCGACGCGGAAATCGTGGCGGGGCTTTCGATCGAGACCGTCCGCCTGTGGGCGTCGCTTCCCCGCATGCAGATCGCCGTCCGGAATGACTCCGGGGTTCCCTATCGCATGATCGCCGTCGAATCGATGCGCCAGTGGCACTGCTTGATCCAGTGGTTCCAGGAGAACCGGTTCGCGGATGAACTTTCCGGCCGTTGCTTTTCCAGAAACAAATTCGACGCCATCTTCCGCAAGTTAGTGTGACCGGCGCGTCTAGCGGGCAGGGCATCCGTACGATGCCGCCTTCAATCGAACTTGAAAAGGCAATCTTTCTCGATCACTTTACCGCCCTTCATCAAGATGCTTCGCGGAAAATCGTGGAGGGCTTGAGGGCGATTGCGTAATCTGACGCCTGACCTTAAAGGGAGCGGGAAAGATAATTACTCGACCCTAGGCACTTCAGGCGCCGGGTTGCTGGGCGAGTTATTGGTTAAAGCGTGGGGAATGGCCGATCCGATTGGCCGGTGAGTGCTGTGGGTTGGGGGGGGATGGATGGCTCGCGCGACACGTTTCGAACCTGCATCGAACAGTTGCCTGAAGGCATCGCCGCGCGCATCGAAACGGTCACCATCGACATGACTACGGCCTATGAGCTGGGGATCAAGGCACAGTGCCCGCAAGCAGAAATCATCATTGATCTGTATCGCGTCGCGGCAAAGTTCTACCGCAAGCCGGCCTGGGCGAAAAAGGCTTGGGAGGCAATGATTCG
>NZ_BCPP01000008.1:0-22545 GCF_016586125.1 Burkholderia sp. E168m23 | reverse complement strand
GCAGTCGTCGCTGGACGCGCACGACGCGTGGAACTGGCGCACGCGCGTGTCGATGACGCTGGCGCAGATCGGCCTGCAGGACGTCGACGCAAGCGTCGACGCGCTGTCGGGCGGGATGCAGAAGCGCGTCGCGCTGGCGCGCGCGCTGGTGCTGCAGCCCGACGTGCTGCTGCTCGACGAACCGACTAACCACCTCGACTTCGACGGCATTCGCTGGCTGGAAGAGCTGCTCGTCGCGCAGCGCGCGGGCCTGCTGTTCATCACCCACGATCGCGCGTTCCTCGACCGCGTCGCGACGCGCATCGTCGAGCTCGATCGCGGTCGGCTGCTGTCGTATCCGGGCAATTTCTCCGCGTACCAGACGCGCAAGGCGCAGCAGCTCGAAGTCGAGCGGGTGGAGAATGAAAAGTTCGACAAGCTGCTCGCGCAGGAAGAAGTGTGGATCCGCAAGGGCGTCGAAGCGCGCCGCACGCGCAGCGTCGGCCGCATCGCGCGACTCGTGCAGATGCGCAACGAGCGCGCGGAGCGCCGCAATGCGCAGGGCAACGTGAAGCTCGATGTCGCACAGGGCGAGAAGTCCGGCAAGATCGTCGCGGAGCTGACCGACGTGACGAAGCGCTACGGCGGCCGCACGGTGGTCGACCGCTTCTCGACGACGGTCATGCGCGGCGACAAGATCGGCTTCGTCGGCCCGAACGGCGCCGGGAAGACGACGTTACTGAAGCTGATCCTCGGCGACCTCAAGCCCGACGAAGGCACGGTGCGCACCGGCACGAACCTGCAGGTCGCGTATTTCGACCAGATGCGCGCGCAGCTCGACCAGGAGAAGAGCCTCGCGGATACGATCAGCCCGGGGAGCGAATGGGTCGAGATCGGCGGCGTGCGCAAGCACGTGATGAGCTACCTCGGCGATTTCCTGTTCGCGCCGGAGCGCGCGCGTTCGCCGGTGAAGTCGCTGTCGGGTGGCGAGCGCAACCGGCTGCTGCTCGCGCGCCTGTTCGCGCGCCCGGCCAACGTGCTGGTGCTCGACGAACCGACCAACGACCTCGACATTCCGACGCTCGAACTGCTCGAAGAGCTGCTGGCCGACTACGACGGCACGGTGCTCTTGGTCAGCCACGATCGCGCGTTCCTCGACAACGTCGTGACGTCGGTGATCGCGGCGGAGGGCGACGGCAAGTGGCGCGAATATGTCGGCGGCTTCACCGACTGGCAGATCCAGAGCGAGCGCTCGGAGCAGCTCGCGCAGCAGGAAGCGGCGAAGCGCGCGGTCAAGGAAGCGGCGCCCGCGAAGGACGAGCCGGCGAAGAGCGCGGCCGGCCGCAACGCGCAGCGCACGGTGAAGCTGTCGTTCAACGAGCAGCGCGAGCTCGATTCGCTGCCTGAGAAGATCGCCGCGCTCGAAGCGGAGCAGAAGACGATCAACGCACAGCTCGAGGACGGCGCGATTTTCGCGAAGGACCCGCAGGAAGGCACGCGCCTGACCGAGCGGTTCGCGGCGATCGACGACGAATTGCTCGCCGCGCTCGAACGGTGGGAAACGCTCGAGGCGAAGCGCAAGCCGGTGTGACGCGCGCGGTGCGCGCCGATCCCGCGATTGGCGCGCCACGCGGAACCAGTAAAATACCGCGCGTCCAGGGCCGCGCCGCACACGCCGCGCGCCCGCTTTCGGAGCAGTCCAAGCACACCGTTGTTTCGATTCGCTTTTTTACGGAACTCAACGTTTTGTCCACGACGTTATCCACACGAGGTGTGGACAACGTCCCGATGAATGACGAAATTCAGCGCCTATGTCAACGAAGAAACCCAGCGCGGCCTATAGCGAAGCATCGATCAAGGTGCTCAAGGGTCTCGAGCCGGTCAAGCAGCGTCCCGGCATGTACACCCGTACCGAGAATCCGCTGCACATCATCCAGGAAGTCATCGACAACGCGTCCGACGAGGCGCTCGGCGGCTACGGCAAGCAGATCACCGTCACGCTGCACGCCGACCAGTCGGTCTCGGTCGAAGACGACGGCCGCGGCATCCCGTTCGGCATGCACCCCGAAGAAGGCGTGCCGGTCGTCGAGATCGTGTTCACGCGCCTGCATGCGGGCGGCAAGTTCGACAAGGCCGCCGGTGGCGCCTATACGTTCTCGGGCGGCCTGCACGGGGTCGGCGTGTCGGTCACGAACGCACTCGCGACGCGTCTCGACGTGACGGTGTGGCGCGATGGCAAGATCGCCGAACTCGGCTTCGCCGACGGCGACGTCGTGAAGCCGCTGTCCACGCAAGGCGCGGGCCGCGGCGAGAAGAAATCCGGCACGCGCGTGCAGGTGTGGCCGAATCCGAAGTACTTCGATTCGCCGAACCTGCCGCTCGGCGAGCTGCAGCGCCTGCTGCGCTCGAAGGCCGTGCTGCTGCCGGGCGTCGAGGTCGTGCTCGTCAACGAGAAGACCGGCGAGCGCCAGACGTGGAAGTATGAAGACGGCCTGCGCGGCTACCTGCTCGACGAAATGAACGGCAGCGAACTGCTGATCCCGCTGTTCGAAGGCGAGCGTTTCGCCGATTCACGTTCGACCGACGAAACCTTTGCAGAGGGCGAGGGCGCGTCGTGGGTCGTCGCATGGAGCGAGGAAGGCTCGCTCGTGCGCGAGTCGTACGTGAACCTGATCCCGACGCCGGCCGGCGGCACCCACGAGTCGGGCCTGCGCGACGGCCTCTACCAGGCCGTGAAGAGCTTCGTCGAGTTGCACAACCTGCAGCCAAAGGGCGTGAAGCTGCTCGCGGAAGACGTGTTCGCGCGCGTGTCGTTCGTGCTGTCCGCGAAGGTGCTCGATCCGCAGTTCCAGGGGCAGATCAAGGAGCGGCTGAACAGCCGCGACGCGGTGAAGCTCGTATCGTCGTTCTCGCGTCCGGCGCTCGAGTTGTGGCTGAACCAGCACGTCGAGCACGGCAAGAAGCTCGCCGAACTCGTGATCAAGCAGGCGCAGGCGCGCACGCGCGCCGGCCAGAAGGTCGAGAAGCGCAAGAGCTCGGGCGTCGCGGTGCTGCCCGGCAAGCTGACCGATTGCGAGACGGAAGATATCGCGCGCAACGAACTGTTCCTGGTCGAGGGCGACTCGGCGGGCGGCTCCGCGAAGATGGGCCGCGACAAGGAATACCAGGCGATCCTGCCGCTGCGCGGCAAGGTGCTGAATACGTGGGAAACCGAGCGCGACCGCCTGTTCGCGAACAACGAGGTGCACGACATCTCGGTCGCGATCGGCGTCGATCCGCACAGCCCCGACGACACCGTCGACCTGTCGAACCTGCGCTACGGCAAGATCTGCATCCTGTCGGACGCGGACGTCGACGGCTCGCACATCCAGGTGCTGCTGCTCACGCTGTTCTTCAAGCATTTCCCGCAACTGATCGAGCGCGGCCACGTGTACGTCGCGCGTCCGCCGCTGTTCCGCGTCGACGCGCCCGCGCGCGGCAAGAAGCCCGCGCAGAAGCTCTATGCGCTTGACGACGGCGAGCTCGAGGCGATCCTCGACAAGCTGCGCAAGGACGGCGTGCGCGACACGCAGTGGAGCATCAGCCGCTTCAAGGGCCTCGGTGAAATGAGCGCCGAGCAGCTGTGGGACACGACGATGAATCCCGACACGCGCCGCCTGATGCCGGTGAAGCTCGGCGAGCTCGACTACGAGGCGACCGTCGCGCGGATGACGATGCTGATGGGCAAGGGCGAGGCAGCCGCGCGGCGCGGCTGGCTCGAGGAAAAGGGCAACGACGTCGAAGCGGACATTTAAGCGGAGCGTTCCGCGCGGCCGGGCATGACGCCCGGCCCGGCCTCACGCCACTTACGAATACGGAATTCAGATGGACGACAATACTTCCGATCTCTTTGCCAGCCCCGACGCGCCCGAGAGCGACGCGCTGACGCTCGGCAACTACGCGGAGCAGGCGTATCTCAGCTACGCGGTCAGCGTCGTGAAGAGCCGCGCGCTGCCCGACGTGTGCGACGGCCAGAAGCCGGTGCAGCGCCGGATCCTGTTCGCGATGAACGAAATGGGCCTCGGGCCCGACGCGAAGCCGGTGAAGTCGGCACGCGTGGTCGGCGACGTGCTCGGTAAATACCACCCGCACGGCGACCAGTCGGCATACGACGCGCTCGTGCGGCTCGCGCAGGATTTCTCGCTGCGCTACCCGCTGATCGACGGGCAGGGCAACTTCGGCTCGCGCGACGGCGACGGCGCGGCGGCGATGCGTTACACGGAAGCGCGCCTCACGCCGATCGCGAAGCTGCTGCTCGACGAGATCGACCAGGGCACGGTCGACTTCATGCCGAACTACGACGGCTCGTTCGAGGAGCCGAAGACGCTGCCGAGCCGCATGCCGTTCGTGCTGCTGAACGGCGCGTCGGGCATCGCGGTCGGCCTCGCCACCGAAATCCCGTCGCACAACCTGCGCGAAGTCGCGGCGGCGGCGGTCGCATTGATCCGCAATCCGAAGCTCACGCACGCGGAGCTGATGAACCTGATTCCCGGCCCGGATTTCCCCGGCGGCGGCCAGATCATCTCGAGCGACACCGAAATCGCGGCGGCGTACGAAACGGGCCGCGGCAGCCTGAAGGTGCGCGCGAAGTGGAAGATCGAGGATCTCGCGCGCGGCCAGTGGCAGCTCGTCGTCACCGAGCTGCCGCCGAGCACGTCGGGCCAGAAGGTGCTCGAGGAAATCGAGGAACTGACCAACCCGAAGCTCAAGCTCGGCAAGAAGACGCTGACGCCCGAGCAGCTCAACACGAAGAAGGCGATGCTCGACCTGCTCGACGCGGTGCGCGACGAGTCGGGCAAGGAAGCCGCGGTGCGGCTCGTGTTCGAGCCGAAGTCGCGCACGATCGACCAGACGGAATTCGTGAACACGCTGCTCGCGTACACGAGCCTCGAATCGAACGCGACGCTGAACCTCGTGATGATCGGCGCAGACGGTCGGCCGGGCCAGAAGGGCCTGCTGACGATCCTCGACGAATGGGTGAAGTTCCGCCAACTGACGATGACGCGCCGGTGCCGCCATCGTCTCGCGAAGGTCGACGACCGCATCCACATCCTCGAAGGGCGGATGATCGTCTTCCTGAACATCGACGAGGTGATCCGCATCATCCGCGAGTCGGACGAGCCGAAGGCCGCGCTGATGAGCGCGTTCGGCCTCAGCGAGCGGCAGGCCGAGGACATCCTCGAAATCCGCCTGCGCCAGCTCGCGCGGCTCGAGAAGATCAAGATCGAGAAGGAACTCGACGCGCTGCGCGACGAGAAGGCAAAGCTCGAGGAACTGCTCGCGAACGAAAGCGCGATGAAGCGGTTGATGATCAAGGAGATCGAGGCCGATGCGAAGCAGTACGGCGACGATCGCCGCACGCTGATCCAGCAGGAAAAGCGCGCGACGTTCGAGGCGAAGGTGGTCGACGAGCCGGTGACGGTGGTCGTGTCGCAGAAGGGCTGGGTGCGTGCGCTGAAGGGCCACGGGCTCGATCCGGCCGGCTTCACGTTCAAGGCGGGCGACCACCTGTACGCGGCGTTCCAGTGCCGCACGCCGGATCGCCTGATCGCGTGGGGCAGCAGCGGCCGCGTGTATTCGGTCGACGTGTCGGTGCTGCCGGGCGGGCGCGGCGACGGCGTGCCGGTCACGTCGCTGATCGAACTCGAATCGGGTTCGCACCTGATGCACTACTACGCGGCGCCGGCCGATCAGCAACTGCTGCTCGCGTCGAGCAACGGCTTCGGCTTCCTCGCGAAGGTCGGCGACATGGTGAGCCGCCTGAAGGCCGGCAAGTCGTTCATGACGATCGATGCGGGTGCGGTGCCGCTCGCGCCGATGCCGGTGCTGCCGAACGCGACGCAGGTCGCGTGCCTGTCGAGCGGCGGGCGCTTGCTGGTGTTCGGGATGGACGAGATGAAGACGCTGTCCGGCGGCGGGCGCGGCGTGATCCTGATGGCGCTCGACGACAAGGAAACGCTCGTGCAGGCGCTGGCGATCGATCCGGCCGGCGTCGTGCTGATCGGCACCGGCCGCGGCGGCAAGCCGCAGGACGACACGCTGTCGTATGCCGGGCTCGCGCCGCATATCGGCAAGCGCGCCCGCAAGGGCCGTGCGCCGGACACGAAGCTCAAGGTCGTCAACGAACTGCGTCCGCTGCTCGGCTGACGCCGCGCGCTGCGCGGCCGCCCGGATCGTCCGGTTCGGCCGCGATCGACGGCCGAACGTCCGCTTCGGCGGCGTGCGGCTTTTTCTTGCCGGCGAGGATTCGGGTAAGCAAGCGTGGCGCTGTCACGCGGAATTTGCAAAATAGTGTGAAATCGCGCTGAGGGTCTGAACCGCCGCGCGGCTGGCGAGTCGAACGTCGCTTGATGCCGCGTGCGACGCGGCCGTTCGCTGCACCCCATTCATCACAGGATCGCCCCATGTCCCACGCCGTTGCCGTCGCGCTGTTTCTTCACCTGCTGGCCGTCGCCGTGTGGGTGGGCGGGATGGTCTTCGCGCACTTCTGCCTGCGCCCCGCGCTGTCCGACCTGTCGCCGCAGTTGCGGCTGCCGCTGATCGAAGGCGTGTTCGGCCGCTTCTTCAACTGGGTTTCAGGGGCCGTGATCGTGATCCTGCTGTCCGGCGGGTTCCTGTTGACGAGCTTCGGCGGCGCGCACGCGACGTGGTCGCTGCACGCGATGGCCGGGCTCGGCGTCGTGATGATGCTGATCTTCGGGCACATCCGCTTCGCGCTGTTTCCGCGCATTCGCCGTGCGGTGCAGGCGCAGAACTGGCCGGATGGCGCGCGCGCGGTGAACGCGGTGCGCCTGCTCGTCGTCGTGAACCTCGTGCTCGGCGTCGTCACGATCGGCGCGGCCGTGCTGTCGCGCGGTTTCTGACCGGCTGGCGCCAGCCCTCAGCCCTCCGTCCCCGGCAGGCTCGACGGCACACGCGCCGCTACGCGGCCAGCATCGCATCGAGCAGCCATGACCCGGCCGGCCCGAGCGGCCGGTTGCGCGACCAGACAGCATCCACCCGCACGCGGCGCGGCCAGCCGCGCGCATGCAGCTCGCACAGGCGGTCGCGCGCGAAGTGCTCGACCATCCAGCGCGGCAGTTCAGCCCAGCCGAACCCCAGCACCGCCATCTCCAGCAGCATCAGGTAGCTCGGCGCGAGCCAGTGCTGCGTGCCGACGACGATCCGGTCGTCGGTGCCGCGACCTTCCGTTTTCACGTAGGTATTGAGGCGCAGTTCGCGCACGTCGCGCAGCGCCGCGTGCGGCACCTCGGCGTCGCCATATGCGGCGAGCGCGTGCGTGCGGCCGACGAACAGCCCGATCTCCGATTTCTCCGCTACGGTCGCCGCGCCGATATCGGCGGGATAGGCCGCGCGCGCGGCCATCAGCCCGAGTTGCGCGCGGCCTTGCTGGATCAGGTCGAGGACGTCGTCGTGCTCGGCGATCTGGCATTCGAGCTCGAGCGCCGGAAAACGCCGTTCGAGCGCCATCAACGTCTCTTCGTAGCGCTTCGACTGGTACGTATCCGAGACGACGAGCGTGAGCCGCGCTTCCTCTCCGTGCGCGAGCCGGGCGGCCGTGCGGTCGATCGCCGCGCTGGCCTCGAGCGCGCGCTGCACGTGCGGCAGCAGCGCGCGGCCGGCGTCGGTGAGCGTCGGCGCGCGCGTCGAGCGATCGAACAGTTGCACGCCGAGGTCGATTTCGAGATTCGCGATCGCTTCCGACACCGTCGACTGGCGCTTGCCGAGCTTGCGTGCGGCGGCCGTAAACGAGCCGAGCAGCGCCGCTTCGGCGAATGCGAGCAGGGCTTCCGGGGCGTGGTGCATGCAGGGCTCCTGGCAGCGTTATATCGGTAAAACCGATGATATCAAACTGGATTCATACGGTTGTGCCGATCAAAATGGCCGACATGGATCAGGTAACGCATTGGAGCGAATCATGAAACAGATCAATAAAACGGTGACGGAACGGCTGCTGCACGCGCTGACGTTCGAACTGGTGGCGATCGCGCTGTGCGCGCCGATCGGCGCATGGCTGCTCGACATGCCGGTATCGCACGTCGGCGTGCTGACGGTGATGGTGTCGCTGATCGCGATGGCGTGGAACATGACGTTCAACACGCTGTTCGACCGCTTCGAGCGCCGGGCCGGGTTGTCGCGCACGCTCGGCATGCGGGTCGCGCACGCGGTGACGTTCGAGCTTGGCCTCGTCGCGATGGTGGTGCCGGTTGCCGCGTGGTGGCTGAACGTGAGCCTCGTCGAGGCGCTGTTGCTCGACCTCGGTATCGTGCTGTTCTTCCTGCCTTACACGTTCTGCTTCAACCTCGCGTACGACGCGCTGCGCGCCCGCTGGATGGCACGCCGGGTTACGGTGCAGGCAGGTTGAGCGGGTGAGGCGGACCAGACCGGACAGGGCGACGGCCGGCGCCCGTCAGCGCGCGGCCCACAGCCACACGCTGCACACCACGGCGACCGCGCCGTACACGGCATAGACGGGCACCTTGAAGCGCGTGAAGCACAGCGTGGCGAACGCGCCCGTCAGCCAGTAAACCGGGTCGGCCGGTTCGCGATGCAGGATTTTCACGACGGCGACCACGAGAAAGCCGGTCGTCGCCGCGCGCAGCAGGCGCATCCCGTGCTCGAAGCGCGAATGGCGCTTGAGCCGGAGCAGATGGTTCTGCGCAAACACGACGAGGCATCCCGACGGAATGAACAGCGCGGCCGTGGCGAGCAGCGCGCCGACCCATCCGTCGGTCAGATAGCCGAGAAACGGCACGACGTTCAGCAACGGCCCCGGCGCGACCGGCGACAGCGCGAACGCCAGCGTGAAGTCGTGATCGGAGATGCCGGTCGCCGGCGAGACGAACAGCGTCTTGAGCACCGGCAGCGCGGAGAAGCCGCCGCCGAACAGCGTCATGCCGGCGCCCGCGAGGCGCGGCCATAGCAATTCCGCCTGGTAATCGCCGGGCAGCGGCACCGCGAACAGCACGACGAGCACGCCGAGCAGCACGAGCAGGGTGCGGTCGCGCTTCGACAGCGTGAAATCGACCGCGTCGCGCTGCGGCGGCCCCGTCAGCCAGCCCGCTGCAAACGCGGCGAACAGAATCCCGACGAAAGCGGCCGGACTATGCGCGAAAGCGAGCAGAATCGTCGATAGTGCGGCGATCGCCTGTTCGAGCCGCGTGCGCGCGAGCGAGCGCACCTGCTTGACCCACGTGACGCCGATCAGCGCGGCGAGCACCATGCCGAAGTGATTGATCAGCATCGGCGCGGCAAGCGAGCGCACGAGCGGCGTCTGATAGAAGATCGCGAACAGCGTCATCAGGATCGAGAACGGCAGCACGCTCGCGATGCCGGCGACCCAGGCGCCGGCACGGCCATGCAGCGTCTGGCCGACCTGCACGGCGACGTTGCAGCCGACGGGGCCCGGGACGAGCCATGCGAGCGCGACGAGATCGCCGAAGACGTGCGGCTCGATGCGCCGCAGCCGCTCCACGTAATGGCGTTCGAGTTGCGCCATCATCGAAAGTCCGCCCCACGAAACGGCCGAAATGCCGGCGACGACCTTGAACAAGGCCCATAGGGATGCCGGTGCCTCTTCGACACGCGCGGTCGCTTCGACTTCGACGGTTGTCATGATTGGTGTGGTTGGCGCAGGGCCAGATCTCTCGCGTATGGCCGTGCCGGCGGCCCGCCGACACGTCGGCCCTCCCGATTGTCCGCTGCGCATCATGACACTGCCATGCGCGAAAACGCTAGTTAATGAATTGAACGATCGGATCGGAAAACGAAATAATTGCGGCGTCGCACAACGCGCGCGCCTGCAGCAGGGCGGCGCTCAGGCGCCCGTGCTGCCGGTCGCGCGATGCGCGACGACATTCGGATGCTCGCCGCGCACGCCGAAGCGGGCGATCAGCGCGGGAATCGCATCGGCCGGCACCGGGCGCGAGAACAGGAAGCCCTGCGCCTCGATTTCGCCGAGCGCGGACAGCCACGTGATCTGCTCCTCGGTCTCGGTGCCCTCGACGACGACCGTCAGCCCGAGCGAGCGCGCGAGATGCACGATCGACGACACCATCACGCACACGCTGCGGTCGTTCGGAATCGCCTGCACGAACGAGCGGTCGACCTTCAGCGTATCGACGGAGAAGCGGTGCAGGTACGACAGCGATGAATAGCCGGTGCCGAAATCGTCGAGCGCGATCCGGATGCCGAGCTTTTTCAGCGCGACGATCTTCTCGGACACGAGTTCCGGATATTCCATCATCGCGGTCTCGGTGATCTCGATCTCGAGCCGGTTCGCGGGGATGCCGGTGTCCTGCAGCGCCTGCGAGATCGTCTCGATCAGGTCGCCGCGCCAGAACTGCACGGGCGAGATGTTGACCGCGAGCGTCAGCGTGTCGTGGCCTTCGTCGCGCCAGCGCGCGATCTGCTCGCACGCGGTGCGGATCACGAAGTCGCCGATCGGCACGATCAGGCCGGTCGATTCGGCGATCGAAATGAATTCGTTCGCGGAGATGACGCCGTGCTCGGGGTGATCCCAGCGTGCGAGCGCCTCGAAGCCGGTGATGGTGCGATGCGTGAGGTCGATCTTCGGCTGGTACGCGAGGAACAACTGCCCCTCGGCGAGCGCGACGCGCAATTGCTGTTCCCAGCGCATCAGATGGTCGGCCCGGTGCGACAGGTGCGGCGCATAGAACTGGTAGCAGTTCTTGCCGGCGTCCTTCGCGCTGTACATCGCGAGGTCGGCCTTTTTCAGCAGGTCGATCTCGCTTTCGTTCGCGACGGTGTGCAGCGCGATGCCGATGCTCGCATGCAGCACGAACGAACTGCCGCGCACGTCGAACGGCTCGCCGAACATCCGGATGATCGCTTCCGCGAGCCGCACCGCGCGCCGCTCGACGTCGTCGCCCTTCATCACGACGACGAACTCGTCGCCGCCGATGCGCGCGAGCGAACCTTCGTCGCCGACCGCATCGGCCAGGCGCGACGCGGTCATCTGCAGCACGATGTCGCCGGCGTTGTGGCCGAGCGTGTCGTTGACGGTCTTGAAGTTGTCGAGATCGATGAACAGCAGGCCGAGCCGCGACAGGCTCGCGGGCATCGACACGTCGTTGCGCAGCCCGCGCAGCGTCGCATAGCGGTTCGCGAGGCCGGTGAGCAGGTCGTATTCGGCGAGCTGCGTCATTTCGCGCTCGCGGCCGAGCAGCTTGCCGATCAGGCCCGTCGCGACGCCGAAAAACGCGAGCATCGCGAGCGTGATGAAGCTCGTCATCAGCAGGTAGACGTTGCGCGTGTGGGTGTAGTCCGCGAACTCTTCCGTCTGCGACAGGCCGACCATCACCGCGAGCGGGTAGCCGTCGAGGTGGCGGTACGACACGATGCGCGTCACGCCGTCGATCGGATCGATGATCGTGCCCGTCACGCGCTCGGCGATCGGGTAGACGCCCGACGCCGAAAACGCGCCCGGCGCGTTGCTCACCGAGCCTGTGCGCCGCGCGAGCACTGCGCCCGTATCGGACACGACCGCGATCACGCCTTCCTTGCCGATGGCCGCGTTGTTGTAGAAATCGTTCGTGAAGTAGCTCGGGTCTTCCGACACCACGACGATGCCCGCGAAGCTGCCGTCCGGGTTGTTCAGGCGCCGCGTCATCTGCAGCGTCCAGTGGCTCGACACGCGGCCGAGCACGGGCTTGCTGATGAAGAGGCGGTCGTCGTTGTGCGCGAGGTGGACCTTGAAGTGCTCGCGGTCGGACAGGTTGATCGGCTGCGGATGGAGTTCGGCGGTGTTCGCGAACAGGATGCCCTTCGCGTTGACGAGCGATACCTGGATCAGCGTGTCGCTCGGCACGACGCCTTTCTCGACGGCGCTCGCGAGATTGAAGCGCGCCGGCGATTTCTCGAATTCGAACTTGACGAAGCGGGTGATCTGGTCGACTTGGTGGATCGCCTTGACCGTATGCTGCTCGAGCGCGGACGACAGGATCGCCGCGGAGGCCGCCGCTTCCTTGTACGCACTGTCCTTTTCGACGGACAGACGCGCGATGATCACGGCCCACAGCAGCGCGAGCGCCAGCATCCCGAGCAGCGGGATGGCGAACAGCGCACGCCGGCGCGACTTGCGCGGCGCGCGCAGCGGCCGGTTCGGCGGCGTGTGGTTGGACCGGGCAGAGCTCATCGAAGAGGGCGGCGTCCTGCTCGCGTGCGCCATCCGTCTGGATGGCCGGCTATGGTTCGGATTGTCCCGACGTCTGTTCGTTCGCGGGACGCGCAACCATGGACAGACCTCCGAAACAACGGATTAGGCCCGATATTACTGGCTGGAACGTTTTTGCGATAGTTGGGCAAAGCGTAGGGCGCCGGACGAGCCGGCGCCATCCACATCGCGAAATGTCAGTCGGGTGACCGGAACGTGCCGTCGACGACCGTGACGACGTGGCCGCCGATCCAGGTCGTGCCGTCGTCGTCGTAGCTGACGAAGATGCGGCCGTCGCGGCCGATCGCCGTGCCCTGGCGGGCTGTATACGATTGGCCGGGGCGGCGTTCCTGGCGCGTCAGCAGCCCCGCGAGCGCGGCGTTCGCGCTGCCGGTGACGGGGTCCTCGCCGGGCGTGCCGAACTGGCCGCCGGTCATCAGGCAGCGGATCTCGAACGTCGCGGGGCCGCCTTCGGCGTGCGGCGCGTAGGCGGCGAGGCCGTCCACGCCGTAGCGGTGGGTCAGCGCCGCCAGCGCGGCAGGATCGGGCGACAGGCCGATGCACGCATCGGCCGACTTCAGCCGCACGACCAGCCACGGTGCGCCGTTGTCCACCGCGCACGGCTCGGCGTCCAGGTCGAGCGCGTCGCTGCGCAGCGCGGCGGCCAGTACCGCGTAGTCCGAACGGTCGAGCGGCGTGACGCGTGCCGGCGGCGCGGCGAACGCCCAGCGGCCGCCCTGCTCGCGCAGCGCAACCCGGCCGACCCCGCACTGCTGGATCAGCCGGCCCGGCGTGCGCGGCCGCGCGCCGCTTTCCAGGAACGCATGCGCGGTGCCGAGCGTCGGGTGGCCGGCGAACGGCAGTTCGCCGCCGGTCGTGAAGATCCGCACGCGATAGTCGGCTTCCGGATCGGTCGGCGTGCAGAGGAACGTCGTTTCCGACAGGTTCGTCCAGCGGGCGATCTCGAGCATGGCGTCGTCGCCGAGCGAATCGGCGTCGAACACCACGGCAAGCGGATTGCCCTTGAACGGCACCGACGTGAACACGTCGACCTGCTTGAAGCGAACGAGACGACCGTGCATCGCGCTGCGCCCGTTACGCGACTTCGGCGATCAGTTCGATCTCGACGCACGCGCCGAGCGGGATCTGCGCGACGCCGAATGCCGAGCGCGCATGCTTGCCCGCGTCGCCGAACACTTCGGCGATCAGCTCCGACGCGCCGTTCGTCACGACGTGCTGTTCGGTGAAGTCGAGCGTCGAGTTGACGAGGCTCATCAGCTTGACGATGCGCGTGACCTTGTTCAGGTCGCCGGTGTGCGCGTGCAGCGTCGCGAGCAGGTCGATCGCGATCGAGCGGGCGGCGGCCTTGCCGTCTTCCGTTTGCAGATCCGCGCCGAGCTTGCCGGCCCAGACCTTGCCGTCCTTCTTCGCGATGTGGCCCGACAGGTAGACCGTGTTGCCGCTTTGCGCGCTCATCACGTAGGCGGCAGCCGGGGCGCCGGCGGTCGGGAGCTCGATGCCGAGCGACTTCAGTTTGTCGTAGACGTTAGCCATGTGTTCGATTCCTCGTAGAGAGTCGTGACAGGAAAAAGGGGATCAGAGGCGCTCGCGCAGCAGCTTGCCGAGGCGCGCGACGCCTTCCTCGATCTTCTCGGGCGGCACCGTCACGAACGACAGGCGCAGCGTGTTCTGCTGCGCGTTTTCCGCGAAGAACGGCGCGCCCGGCACGAAGGCGACGTGGTTGTCGACGGCCGCGGCGAGCAGCTTCATGCTGTCGATCTGCGCGGGCAGGTTCACCCAGATGAACATCCCGCCTTCCGGGCGGTTCCACGTGACGCCTGCCGGCATGTGGCGCGTGAGCGCGCCGAGCATCGCGTCGCACTGCGCGCTGTACAGCTCGCGGATCGTCGGGATGTGCTCGTCGAGGAAGCCGTCCTTGATCACTTCGTGCGCGATGCGCTGCGTGAGCGTCGGCGTGTGCAGGTCGGTGGCCTGCTTGGCCTGCACGAGCTTGAAGTGGAGTTCCTCGGGCGCGATGATGTAGCCGATCCGCAGGCCCGGCGCGAGCACCTTCGAGAACGTGCCGAGATGCACGACGTGGTCGGGCGCCATCGACAGCATCGTCGGCAGCGGCTCGCCCTGGTAGTTCAGCGCGCCGTACGGATCGTCCTCCAGCACCGGGAACGGGCTCGTCTGCGCGAACGCGGCGAGCGCACGGCGGCGCTCGACGGGCAGGCGGCGGCCGGTCGGGTTCTGGAAGTTCGGCTGCGCGTACAGCAGCCGCGCGCCTTGCGTGAGTTCGGGCGTGAGGCCTTCCGGCAGCAGGCCCTGCTCGTCGGTCGGCACCTGCACGTAGCGCGGCTCGTACAGCGAGAACGATTGCAGCGCGCCGAGGTAGGTCGGGGTTTCGACGAGGATCGGGCTGTTCGGGTCGATCAGCGCCTTGCCGAGCAGGTCGAGCGCCTGCTGCGAGCCGGTCGTGATCAGCACCTGCGACACGCGCACGCTGTAGCGCTCGGCGATCCACTCGCGCAGCGGCAGGTAGCCTTCGGTCGCGCTGTACTGGAGTGCGGCGGCCGGCGCATCGCGCAGCACGCGGTCGGCGGCGGCGCGCATGCGTTCGGCCGGGAACGTCGCGGGGGCGGGCAGGCCGCCGGCGAACGAGATGACCTCGGGGCGTTCCGTGACCTTCAGGATCTCGCGGATCGCCGAGCTCGTCAGCTTGCGGGCGCGTTCGGAAAGCTGCCAGTGCGGCGGATGCAGGTCGCTCGGATTCATAGTCTCCTCGTTCGGATATCGTGGTCAGTCAAGAAAGGTCGATCAGGCGGATCGCTTCGACGCCGCCGGGTGGGCGAGCGCGAGCACGATGGCGCCTTCGCGGCTGGGTGGGCACGGCCAGTCAGGCGAAACCGATCAGGCAAAACGTCCATTATGGCGCACCTCATCAGCCGGCGCGAGCGGCGCGCGGCGCCGTGGCGACCGCCGAGCGGCGCCCGAGCACCACGGTCGCGATCACGGCGGCGGCGAACAGCCACGTCGACGGCGTGACCGTTTCGCCGAACAGCAGCGCGGAAAAGGCGATCGTGAAGAAAATCTGCAGCAGTTGCACCTGGCCGACGCGCGCGGTGCCGCCCATCGCGAGCCCCGCATACCATGCAAAAAAGCCGATGAATTGCGAAAAGAGGGTCACGTAGCCGAACGCGAGCCAGGTGCGTGGCGCGAGCGGCCCCGGATGCGCGGCGTGCTGCATCCATGCGAGCCAGCCGACCGGCAGCACGAGGAACGGCGCCGACACGACGAGCGCCCAGCAGATCACCTGCCAGCCGCCGATCTGGCGCGCGAGGCGCGCGCCTTCCGCATAGCCCAACGCGCCGATGCCGACCGCGACGAGCATCAGCGCGTCGCCGGCCTGCACGGTGCCTCCGCCGTCACGCAGCGCGAACGCGATCACGAGCGCGCTGCCGGCCACCGCACTGGCCCAGAACGCCTTCGACGGCCGTTCGTGCGACAGCCATGCCGCATACAGCGCGACGAACAGCGGTTGCAGTCCGTTGACCACCGCGCCGTGCGAGGCCGGCACCGATTTCATCGCCCACGCCGAGAACACCGGGTACGCGATGATCACGCCGGCCGACGTGATCGCGAGGCTTTTCAGTTGCGCGCGGGTCGGCAGCCGCTCGCGGCGCCACCACAGCAGCAGGCCGGCCGGCACGGCGGCGGCG
Organism: Burkholderia sp. E168m23; assembly: GCF_016586125.1. Lineage (NCBI taxonomy): Bacteria > Pseudomonadati > Pseudomonadota > Betaproteobacteria > Burkholderiales > Burkholderiaceae > Burkholderia > Burkholderia sp. E168m23. The sequence goes on along the minus strand of NZ_BCPP01000008.1, from coordinate 6,630 downwards.
AGCGCGCGGCCGAGCCCGTTGAGCAGCGGGTTGAGTTCGGATACGACGATCCGCGTCATCGGCAGCGTCAGGCTGAAGATCATCACGCCGATGAGGCCGAGCAGCATGCCCCGGGTTTCGCGCGAATTCATGTCGTGGGTGTCTCCGTATTGGCGAGGTGCGTATGGTGTGACGAGCAGGGCGGCCGCGCGTGCGGCGTCAGCGCAACGTGCGTGGGCCTTGCGGCGTATCGAATTCGGCGACCAGCGCCGGCGGACCGTCGGTGGCTTCGACGTCGAGCAGGTGGGCGGCGCCGAGCCAGTCGAGTTGCGCGCGGATCGTATCCGCGTGCGGATGGGCGCCCTTGAGCGCTTTCAGCGCGATGCCGTCGGCCGGCAGCGATTCGGCCGGATGGCGCGGGCTGTCCCACTGGATCAGCGACGGCACGAGGCCGTCGCCTGCGTCCTGCCACGCGGGGAAGCTGCCGTCGTCGGGCACCGTGAGGCCCCAGCTCAGATCGCCGCGCCGCATCGCGACGACGGGCGCGATGCGGGCCGGATACTGGCGCTGCCACAGCGCAAGCTGGCGCGGGCGGTCGACGCGCGCGACCCAGTGTGCGAGAAACGGGCCCTGCTGCGCGAGCCGCGCCTGGATCGCCGGATCGTCGAGCCCGAACAGCCGCGCACGAGGCGGTTTTGCACCGTCTTCCGGCGCGGGCGCGTCGGGGTCGATCGCGATCACTTCGAGATAGAGCCCGCTCCACGCGCCGAACAGCGCATTGTGGGTCCGCATCAGCGGATGGCGGCCGCCGCCGGCCGGTTCGATGCCGAGTGCGTCGGCGACATGGCGCACGCCTTCGTCGAGGGTGCGCGCGGCAATCACGAGATGGTCGAGTGTCAGGGAGCGGGCTGGCATGAGGGTCGGTCGGGAAGCGAAAGTGTCAGGGTAGGCGGACGGCGTGCCGGGCGGGGGGCGCACCGGCCGGCGCACCGCTCGCGAGGCGCCTCGGCGTGCGCTGCGCCACGTGCGGCGGGCCGGAACGGCGGCCGCACGATCGCCATTCCGGTCAACTGTAATCGTCGCTACCGGCACAGTAACGGTACAATCGGCGCGATAGCCTTCGGTACAGTTGGAGAGCCTGCCGCCCATGTCCACCGTCCCCCTCGCCCAGATTCCCGCGCCGCACGACACGGCCACGCTCACGCTCGTCGACCAGCTGGTCCAGTGGGCGCGGCGGCGCATCGACGAACGCGTGTTCCGTCCCGGCATGCGCATGCCGTCGATCCGCAAGCTCGCGCTCGACAAGAGCGTGTCGCGCTTCACCGTCGTCGAGGCCTACGAGCGTCTTGTCGCGCAGGGCTACCTCGACTCGCGGCGCGGCTCCGGCTTCTACGTGCGCGAGCGCACCGGCGCCGGCCCGCAGCCGGCCGATGGCGTCGCGCGCGTGGCCGAGGCCGCGCCCGTGCACAACACGATCGACGTCGTCTGGCTGCTGCGCAACATGCTGCACACGGTCAGCCCGGAGAAGGGCCCGGGCCTCGGCTACCTGCCGGGCCGCTGGCTCGACGGCGAGCTGATCACCGGCGCGCTGCGCGCGCTCGGGCGCCAGTCGGGCGCGCAGATGCTCGGCTTCGGCACCGCGCAGGGTTTCCTGCCGCTGCGCCAGCAACTGCAGACGCGCCTCGCCGAAGTCGAGATCGGCGCGAAGCCCGAACAGATCGTGCTGGTGTCGGGCATCACGCAGGCGATCGACCTGATCTCGCGGATCTACATGCGCCCGGGCGATGCGGTGATCGTCGGCGATCCGGCGTGGTTCCAGATGTTCGGCCGTTTCGCGGCGCAGGGCGCGCAGCTCGTCGGGATGCCGTATACGCCCGACGGCCCCGACCTCGACGCGCTCGAAACCCTGGTGCAGATGTGGCGGCCGAAGATGCTCGTGATCAACTCGGTGCTGCAGAACCCGACCGGCACGTCGCTGTCGGCCGCGCAGGCGTTCCGGATCCTGAAGCTCGCGGAGGCCTACGACTTCCTCGTCGTCGAGGACGACGTGTACGGCGACCTGTGCCCGCCCAGCTATCCGGCCACGCGCCTCGCGAGCCTCGACCAGTTGAAGCGCGTGATCTATCTCGGCAGCTATTCGAAGACGCTCGCGGCGAACCTGCGGGTGGGCTACGTGGCTTGCGCGCCGGAGATCGCGAAGGCGGTCACCGACCAGAAGATGCTGGTCGGGATGACCACGCCCGAGCTCAACGAGCGCGTGCTGTACAAGATCCTGACCGAAGGGCATTACCGGCGCCACGTCGAGCGGCTGCGCGCGCGGCTCGACGGCGTGCGCGACAAGACCGCGCGGATGCTCGAGCGCACGGGGCTCGGCCTCTTCACGATGCCGGCGGCCGGGATGTTCCTGTGGGCCGACACGGGCGTCGATTCGGACGCGCTCGCGGCGGTCGCGCACGAAGCCGGCTTCCTGCTGACGCCCGGCAGCCTGTTCTCGCCGCAGCAGTCGCCGTCCACGTGGATGCGCTTCAACGTCGCGAACTGCGGCGATCCGGCGCTGCCGGGGCTGCTGGCGGGCTATATCGACTCGGCGGTGCGGCGCGCGTCGTGACGCGGCGCGGCAGGCCGGCTCTTGAAATGGCGCGTGCCGTCCCCAGATACGCGCGCAAACCGCCGGCGCCAGGCGGTCGTCCCAGAGGGGGCCGTCCCGAACGGGCCGCCCCAACCCGGTTGTCCCAACCGGGCGTCCTTCACGGGTCCGCCGGCATCGCGCGCCGGGCGCCGGCGTCACCCCTTTTCAGTTCAAGTAAGAGGAAACAGCATCCATGGCACACGAAACGATGAGCTTTCAGGCAGAGGTCAAGCAACTCCTCCACCTGATGATCCATTCGCTCTACAGCAACAAGGAAATCTTCCTGCGCGAACTGGTGTCGAATGCGTCCGACGCGGCCGACAAGCTGCGTTTCGAAGGGCTCGCGGACAACGCGCTGTACGAGAACGATCCGAACCTGCGTATCCGTATCGGCTACGACAAGGCCGCGCGCACGATCACCATCGACGACAACGGCATCGGCATGAGCCGCGACGAGGCGATCGCGAACCTCGGCACGATCGCGCGTTCGGGCACCAAGGAATTCTTCACGAAGCTGTCGGGCGACCAGCAGAAGGACGCGGCGCTGATCGGCCAGTTCGGCGTGGGCTTCTACTCGGGCTTCATCGTTGCCGACAAGATCACCGTCGAAACGCGTCGCGCGGGCCTGCCGGCGAACGAAGCCGTGCGCTGGGAAAGCGCGGGCGAGGGCGATTTCACGATCGACGCGATCGAGCGCGCGCAACGCGGCACGACGATCACGCTGCACCTGCGCGAAGGCGAGGACGACCTGCTGTCGTCGCACCGCCTGAAGTCGATCATCCAGAAGTACTCCGACCACATCGCGCTGCCGATCCTGATGCGCAAGGAAGAGTGGGATCAGGAAAAGGGCGAGATGGTCCTGAAGGACGAGGACGAAACCGTCAACCAGGCGAGCGCGCTGTGGACGCGTTCGAAGAGCGACGTCACCGACGAGCAGTACACGCAGTTCTACCAGCACATCGCGCACGATCACCAGGACCCGCTCACGTGGACGCACAACCGCGTCGAGGGCCGCAGCGAATACACGCAGCTGCTGTTCGTGCCCGCGCACGCGCCGTTCGACCTGTGGAACCGCGACTATCGCGGCGGCCTGAAGCTGTACGTGAAGCGCGTGTTCATCATGGACGACGCCGAGCAGCTGCTGCCGCAATACCTGCGCTTCGTGAAGGGTGTGGTCGATTCGGCCGACCTGCCGCTGAACGTGTCGCGTGAAATCCTGCAGGAAAGCCGCGACGTGAAGGCGATCCGCGAAGGCGTGACCAAGCGCGCGCTGTCGATGCTCGAGGAACTCGCGAACGCGGAAGACGATGCCGGCAAGGAGAAGTACAAGACGTTCTGGGGCGCGTTCGGCCAGGTGCTGAAGGAGGGCCTCGGCGAGGATCACGCGAACCGTGAGCGCATCGCGAAGCTGCTGCGCTTCGCGTCGACGCATGGCGACACCGACGCGCAGGACGTGTCGCTCGCCGACTACGTGTCGCGCATGAAGCCCGAGCAGAGCAAGATCTACTACGTGACCGCCGATACGTGGCAGGCCGCGAAGAACAGCCCGCATCTGGAAGTGTTCCGCAAGAAGGGTGTCGAGGTGCTGCTGCTGACCGACCGCGTCGACGAATGGATGCTGTCGTTCCTGCATGAATTCGACGGCAAGCCGCTCGCGAGCGTGGCCCGCGGCGACCTCGATCTCGGCGAGCTGAACGACGAGGAGAAGAAGGCGCAGGAGCAGGCCGGCGAGGCGATCAAGCCGGTCGTCGAGAAGATGAAGGAAGCGCTCGGCGACAAGGTGAAGGAAGTGCGCGTCACGTTCCGCCTGACCGATTCGCCGTCGTGCCTCGTCGCGGACGACAACGACATGAGCGGCTACCTGCAGCGGATGCTGAAGGCAGCCGGCCAGAACGCGCCGGCGATGCAGCCGATCCTCGAGATCAATCCCGAGCACGCGCTCGTGAAGCAGCTGAACGCCGACAGCGCCGATTTCGGCGACTGGTGCCATCTGCTGTTCGATCAGGCGCTGCTGGCCGAAGGCGGCATGCTCGACGATCCGGCGAGCTTCGTGAAGCGGACCAACGCGCTGCTGCTGTCGCGCGCCGCGTGAACGCGCGCATGCGATTCGACGGCGCGCAGGCCGGCTGGCGCGAGACGCCGCGGCCTGGCTGCACGCTCGACCAGCGCGACTGGCTGACGCGCGGCGGATCGCTGACCGCGCACCTCGCGCGGCTCGGCCGCGTGAACGTGCGGGTGACGCGCGAGGCCGTCGACCGCCCGTGGTTCGACGAGCCGGACGCGCTCGCCAGTTCGCCGCGCGCGCCGATGTGGGTGCGCGAGGTGATCCTGTCGGTCGACGGCATGCCGTACGTCGCCGCGCACAGCATCGCGCCGCTCGCGGCCAGCAAGGGCGTGTGGCAGGCGATGCGGCGGCTGCGCACGCGACCGCTCGCGGAGCTGCTGTACAGCGATCCGCAGGTCGAGCGCTCGGCGCTCGTGAGCCGGCGCGTGATCGCCGGCCATCCGCTGTATGCGCTCGCGAGCCATGCATTGCTGGGCGCGCGGGCGCCGCATGCGTTCGTCGCGCGGCGCTCGGTGTTCCAGCGTCACGGCAAGCCGCTGATGGTCACCGAGTGCATGCTGCCGGCGCTGTGGCGCCACCTCGATGCGCACGGCGACGGGCCGCGGTCCGTCGGGTCGCACGGAGGCGCGTGATGCTGCAAGGTTTTCCGCCGGTCGTCGCGCCGAATACGCACACGATGATCCTCGGCAGCTTTCCGGGCGAGGCGTCGCTCGACGCCGCGCAGTACTACGCGCATCCGCGCAACCAGTTCTGGCGGCTGCTCGGCGCGGTGCTCGGCGAGCCGTCGCTGCATGAGCTGCCGTACGACGCGCGGCTCGAGCGCGTGCTGTCGCACGGCATCGGCATCTGGGACGTGCTCGATGCGTGCCATCGTCAGGGCAGCCTTGATTCCGCGATCAGGAACGCGAAGCCGAACGACTTCGATTCGCTGCGCGCGCATGCGCCGTTGCTGAAGCGCGTGTGCTTCAACGGCAAGACGGCGGGGCGGTTCGCCGAGGTGATCGGCCAGGCTGGGTACGAGACGCTCGTGCTGCCTTCGTCGAGCCCGGCGAACGCGATGCTGTCGTTCGAGCAGAAACTGGTGCTTTGGCGCGGGATTCGCGCCTGAAACTCGTTGGATTCAGAGTATCCCGCGAAGCAGTATCAGGTGGACGGCAGCAGGTGGTCGAGTAGAGATACGGTTTCAATGAGTTCAGCAGTGAGCCGAACCAACTCGGCGGTCAGACTCGCTGGAAGATCTATGTTGCCCTCGTATTCGGCCGCATTGCGCCTGCGATGGCAGGTATCGAGCACGCGCCATTTTTCGGTCGGCCAGCCGATCGTGTGTTCGAGACACTGAAAGACCAGATATCGGTCGTCGCTCCGGTATCCGTGAGCCCGTAACGCAGCACGTGACGCGGCGTGAGCGGAATCGTAGGCGAGGATGAACTGGCTCTCCGTCGCCATTCCGTTACTGCTTGTGACGGTATCGAGCAAGGTTCGAGCGAGGTCGAGCAGATGTTCGAATTCGCCGCGGTTCGCCGGAAGGGGTTTGAGTTTTCCGATGCGTACGAGGTTATCCAATGCGGTCAATGTCGTCCTCGGTTCCGATAATCATCAGCTTCGGTTGGCGCAGCACTTCCGCGAGGAACGGATGACTTTTGCGTTTCCGTTCGAGAAATTCCTCGTGAGTATATTGTGTGATCTGGACCGAGCGGCCGAGCTGTCTTTCAGCCGATTCGAGTGCGGCCATGATTTGTCCATAGCTGAGCGTCTCACTGACCAACATAACATCGACGTCGCTACCGGCGTGGTCGCTGCCTTGGGCAACCGAACCGTATACAAAGGCGAGCTGTATCTCTGAGGTCAGCGGTGACAGTGCTTCGCGGAGCACCTCGACGACCCCGAAGGTTTTGAGGACGATGAGACGCAGCTCGCTGAAAATGGGACTGCCGGCAAACGCTCGCACCTGTTTGAG
>NZ_BCPP01000007.1:0-24204 GCF_016586125.1 Burkholderia sp. E168m23 | reverse complement strand
TGCGGCACGAGCCGCCGCCAGGCGGGCGGCTGCGGCCGCTTGCGGCGCCGGCCGCGCGGGATTCGATGCAGGCTCGGCGGTGCCGGCGACGACCATCGCGATCGCGGCCGGGTCGGCCGCGCGCGGCGTCGCGCCGTACCCGGCGTTCGCGCGGGCGGCTGCGTAGACGGGGACCGTTGCGGGAGCCGGCGCAGCGGCCGGCGGCGGAACGCTCGTCACGACCATCTGGCTGGCCGGTTGCGCCGCGTAGTCGCTGCCGGTCGCGGCGCTCGCCCCGCCAACCGCGCGCTGCAGGCCTGAGGCCGAAGCCGAAGCGACGCCCGCATTCCCGCCGAACTGCCCGCCGCTCGCCGCATTGGCGTGCGCGAGCGCGGTTTCGGCCGTCTCGCCGCGTCCGGGAATCACGATCATCCCGTCGTCCGCATGGGCGGCAGGCGCGGCGATCCACAGCGCCGCGGCGAGCGCGAACGCGCGCCGGACGTGCGTGAGCCGCCCGTTCCTGTCGCGAAGTGCGTCGCCCGTCATCGCCGTGTCCTCGATCCGTTGATCCGCTTCGCATTCTAGGGAGCCGGGGCGTCGCGCAAACGATGAATAGAGGGGGCCTTTGCCGCGTTATTCGTCCGATTGCCGGTTGCGTCCCGCGCCTACCATCGCTGTCATGGAAAAAAGCCTCTCGGGTCGCCATCCGGTGCGAGGGGCGTGCAGCGCTTCATACGGAGAGACGCACACATGCTGGACAAACTCGATGCGGAATTCGCGTTCGGCCGACAGGCGCTCGACGTGCGCGCCTACCGGCAGGAACTGCTGTCGTCGAACATCGCGAACGCCGACACGCCCGGCTACCAGGCCCGCGACGTCGATTTCGCGTCGACGCTCGCGCGCTCGCTGAAGCAGACGAGCGGCGGCCTGGCGCCGAGCAACGCCGCGCAACTGCCGATGACGCAGCCGGCCGGCGTGACGAGCGGCATGTCGATGGTGTCGACGGCGGCGGGCCACATGGCCGGCACCGCGAAGCTGATCCCGACCGGCGGCCCGGCGGACGACTACGGCCGCGCGCAATACCGGATGCCGCTGCAGCCGTCGCTCGACGGCAACACGGTCGATCTCGACGTCGAGCGCGTGCAGTTCGCGAACAACGCGCTGCACTACGAAACCGGGATGACCGTGATGACCCAGCAGATCAAGGCGATGATCGCCGCGATCACGACGAACTCGTAACGAACTCGTAAGCGCCGCTTCCGAATCCGGACTCGAACACAAGGAGCCTCCATGCCTTCGTTGATGAACATCTTCGGCGTCGCCGGTTCGGCGCTGTCCGCGCAATCGCAGCGCCTGAACGTCACCGCGTCGAACCTCGCGAACGCCGACAGCGCGACCGGCCCCGACGGCAAGCCGTACAAGGCCAAGCAGGTCGTGTTCGCGACCGACCCGCTGGGCGGCGCACGTACCGCGTCCGGCCAGGGCGTGGGCGGCGTGCGCGTGACCAAGGTGATGGACGACCCGTCGCCGATGAAATCGACCTACGACCCGGCGAACCCGGCCGCCGACGCGAACGGCTACGTACAGATGCCGAACGTCGACCCGGTACAGGAGATGGTGAACATGATCTCGGCATCGCGCTCGTACCAGGCCAACGTCGAGACGCTGAACACCGCGAAGACGCTGATGCTCAAGACGCTGACGATCGGCTCGTAAGCCGCGCGCCGCCGACCTGACCGACCCGACACCGACAGTTCCGACAGAAGGCCAACAGGATGACTTCCTCCAACACGACGATCGGCAGCAACGGCACCAGCGTGTCGACGCTGCCGACCGACACGATGAACACCAACAACGTGTCGTCGACCAACGGCACGTCGGCGAGCGACCTGCAGGCGACGTTCCTGAAACTGCTCGTCACGCAGCTGCAGAACCAGGACCCGACCAGCCCGGTGGACAGCTCGCAGATGACGTCGCAGCTCGCGCAGATCAACACGGTGAGCGGCATCGCGCAACTGAACACGTCGCTCACGTCGCTGTCGACGCAGCTCGCGGCTGGCCAGCAGACGCAGGCCGCGCTGCTGATCGGCACGAACGTGCTCGCGCCGGGCAACTCGGTCGCGGTGAAGAGCGGCGCGGCGTCGCCGTTCGGCGTGTCGCTCGCGAGCTCGGTGTCGAACCTGACGATCACCGTGAAGAACTCGGCGGGCGCCGTCGTGAACACGATCAACGCGGGCGCGCAGTCGGCCGGCACCGTGCCGTTCAACTGGACCCCGACCGACGCGGCCGGCAACGCGCTGCCGGACGGCACGTATACGGTCAGCGCGTCGTACACCAACAGCGCCGGCACGCCGCAGGCGGCCACGACGCTCGCGGCCGCGCAGGTGCAGAGCGTGGTCAAGCAGGCGGACGGCACCGCGGGGCTCGTGCTGTCGAACGGCACGACGGTGGGGCTCACCCAGGTTGCGTCGATCTTCCCGAACACGAAGTCGTCCTCGTCCGGCGACACCACCACCAACTGATCGAGCTTTCCTGTAACGGAGAACGAAATGGGTTATCAACAGGGTCTGAGCGGCCTCTCGGGCGCATCGAACGCGCTCGACGTGATCGGCAACAACATCGCGAACGCGAACACGGTCGGCTTCAAGTCGAGCACCGCGCAGTTCGCCGACATGTACGCGAACTCGGTCGCGACGTCGGTCAACACGCAGATCGGCATCGGCACGACGCTGAACTCGGTGCAGCAGCAGTTCGGCCAGGGCACGATCAACACGACGAACTCGTCGCTCGACGTCGCGATCAACGGCAATGGTTTCTTCCAGATGTCGAACAACGGCGTGACGACGTACTCGCGCGACGGCACGTTCCAGCGCGACAAGAACGGCTACATCGTCAACGCGCAGGGCATGAACCTGATGGGTTACATGGCCGACAAGAACGGCGTGCTCAACACCGCGCAGACCGTGCCGCTGCAGGCGCCGACCACCAACATCGCGCCGACCGCGACGACCAAGATCACCGGCCAGTTCAACCTGAACTCGCAGGACACGGTGCCGGCCAAGACGCCGTTCAACGCGGCCGACACCACGACGTACAACTACTCGACGTCGATCCAGGTGTACGACTCGCTCGGCGGTTCGCAGGCGGTCAACATGTACTTCGTGAAGTCGGCGGCCGGCACGTGGGAAGCGTACGCGGGCGTGCAGGGCGGCGCGACGAACGATCTCGGCACGATCACGTTCGATACGTCGGGCGCGATCAAGAGCACGACGACGGGCACGCCGGCCACGCCGACCGCGTCGCTCGGCCAGTTCCAGTTCACCGTGCCGAACACCGACGGCTCGGCGACGCCGCAGAATCTCACGCTCGACCTGACCGGCACGACGCAGTACGGCGGCAAGGACGGCGTGAACAACCTCGCGCAGGACGGCTACGCGAGCGGCACGCTCACCACCTATTCGATCGGCACCGACGGCAAGCTGACCGGCAACTACTCGAACGGGCAGACCGCCGTGCTCGGCCAGATCGCGCTCGCGAACTTCAACAACCCGAACGGGCTGGTGAACCTCGGCGGCAACCAGTATGCGGAATCGGCCGCATCGGGCGTGCCGCAGGTGTCGGCCCCGGGCAGCACGAACCACGGCACGCTGCAGGGCAGCGCGCTCGAGAACTCGAACGTCGACCTGACGTCGCAGCTCGTCAACCTGATCACCGCGCAGCGCAACTACCAGGCGAACGCGCAGACGATCAAGACGCAGCAGACCGTCGACCAGACGCTCATCAACCTGTAAGCGCGGATAACCGGCAGCCATGGACCGACTGATCTATACGGCGATGACGGGCGCGTCGCAGTCGCTCGACCAGCAGGCGATCGTCGCGAACAACCTCGCGAACGCGTCGACGACCGGCTTTCGCGCGCAGCTCGCGACGTATCGCGCGGTGCCGATGAATTTCGGCGACGGCAGCAACATCGACCCGACGACGACGCGCACCTACGTGCTCGCGTCGACGCCCGGCGCCGATTACGCGCCGGGTCCGATCACGCGCACCGGCAATCCGCTGGACGTCGCCGTGCAGGGCCCGGGCTGGCTGTCGGTGCAGACGGCCGACGGCAGCGAGGCGTACACGCGCGCCGGCAACCTGCACGTCGACGAGAACGGCCAGCTCGTCAACGCGAGCAACCTGCCGGTGATCGGCAACGGCGGCCCGATCTCGGTGCCGCCGAACGCGGAAGTGACGATCGGCAAGGACGGCACGGTGTCCGCGCTGATGCCGGGCGACCCGCCGACCGCGGTCGCGATCGTCGACCAGATGAAGCTCGTCAATCCCGATGCGGCCACGCTCACGCGCGGCAACGACGGGTTGTTCCGCACCGCCGACGGCAATCCGGCCGACGTCGACCCGAACGTGGTCGTCACGCCGAATTCGCTCGAAGGCAGCAACGTGAACCCGGTGACCGCGATGGTCGCGATGATCGACAACGCGCGCGCATTCCAGCTGCAGTCGAAGCTGATCCAGACGGCCGACCAGAACGAGCAGACGGCGAACCAGTTGCTCAACTTCAGCTGAGCGCCCGCGCCAGCTTACGCAGGAGAATCGACAAATGAATCGTTCGCTCTACATCGCCGCCACCGGCATGAATGCGCAGCAGGCGCAGATGGACGTGATTTCGAACAACCTCGCGAACACCAGCACGAACGGCTTCAAGGCGTCGCGCGCGGTGTTCGAGGATCTGCTGTACCAGACCATCCGCCAGCCCGGCGCGAACTCGACGCAGCAGACCGAGCTGCCGTCGGGCCTGCAGCTCGGCACCGGCGTGCAGCAGGTCGCGACCGAGCGCCTGTACACGCAGGGCGGCCTCACGCAGACCGGCAACTCGAAGGACGTCGCGATCAACGGCGCGGGCTTCTTCCAGGTGCTGATGCCGGACGGCACCAACGCGTACACCCGCGACGGCTCGTTCCAGACCAACGCGCAGGGCCAGCTCGTCACGTCGAGCGGCTACCAGGTGCTGCCGGCGATCACCGTGCCGCAGAACGCGCAGTCGCTGACGATCGGCAAGGACGGCGTCGTGTCGGTCACGCAGCCGGGTTCGAGCAACGCGGTGCAGATCGGCTCGCTGCAGATCGCGACCTTCATCAACCCGACCGGCCTCGAGGCGAAGGGCGAGAACCTGTTCGCGGAAACGACGTCGTCGGGCGCGCCGAACGTGTCGCAGCCGGGGCTGAACGGCGCGGGCGTGCTCAACCAGGGCTACGTCGAGGCGTCGAACGTGAACGTCGTGCAGGAACTCGTCAACATGATCCAGACGCAGCGTGCCTACGAGATCAACAGCAAGGCCGTGACGACGTCCGACCAGATGCTGCAGACCGTCACGCAGATGAAGAGCTAACCGGAACGTCCCGTCGCAGCCATGAAGCAGGTTCGCCTTTCCTCGTCAGCCACCGTCCGCGCCGCCTGCGCGGTCGCGGTGGCGGCGCTCGCCGGTTGCGCGCAGATTCCGCGCGATCCGATCATCCAGCAGCCGATGACGGCGCAGCCGCCGATGCCGATGTCGATGCAGGCGCCCGGCTCGATCTACAACCCCGGCTACGCGGGGCGGCCGCTGTTCGAGGATCAGCGCCCGCGCAACATCGGCGACATCCTGACGATCATGATCGCGGAGAACATCAACGCGACCAAGTCGTCGGGCGCGAACACGAACCGGCAGGGCAACACCGACTTCAACGTGCCGACCGCCGGCTTCCTCGGCGGGCTGTTCGCGAAGGCGAACCTGTCGGCGACCGGCGCGAACAAGTTCGCGGCCACCGGCGGCGCGAGCGCGGCGAACACGTTCAACGGCACGATCACGGTGACCGTCACCAACGTGCTGCCGAACGGCAACCTCGTGGTCAGCGGCGAGAAGCAGATGCTGATCAATCAGGGCAACGAATTCGTGCGTTTCTCGGGGGTCGTCAATCCGAACACGATCTCGGGTGCGAACTCGGTTTACTCGACGCAGGTCGCCGACGCGAAGATCGAATACTCGTCGAAGGGCTACATCAACGAAGCCGAGACGATGGGCTGGCTGCAGCGCTTCTTCCTCAACATCGCGCCGTGGTGATGACGATGCAGCTGCCTCTTTTCCGTCGCCTGTCGTTTCGTGCACTCGCCGTCGCGCGGTTTGCCGCCTTCGTGATGGCCGCCTGCGTGCTCGGCGCCGCGCCCGCGCACGCGGAACGCCTGAAGGATCTCGCGCAGATCCAGGGCGTGCGCGACAACCCGCTGATCGGCTATGGCCTCGTCGTCGGTCTCGACGGCACGGGCGACCAGACGATGCAGACGCCGTTCACTACGCAGACGCTCGCGAACATGCTCGCGAACCTCGGCATCTCGATCAACAACGGTTCGGCCAACGGCGGCCCGTCGTCGCTGAACAACATGCAGCTGAAGAACGTCGCGGCCGTGATGGTGACGGCCACGCTGCCGCCGTTCGCGCGGCCGGGCGAGGCGCTCGACGTGACCGTGTCGTCGCTCGGCAACGCGAAGAGCCTGCGCGGCGGCACGCTGCTGCTCACGCCGCTGAAGGGCGCGGACGGGCAGGTGTACGCGCTCGCGCAGGGCAACATGGCCGTCGGCGGCGCGGGCGCCAGCGCGAACGGCAGCCGCGTGCAGGTGAACCAGCTCGCGGCCGGCCGGATCGTCGGCGGCGCGATCGTCGAGCGCGCGGTGCCGAACGCGATCGCGCAGATGAACGGCGTGCTGCAACTGCAACTGAACGACATGGACTACGGCACCGCGCAGCGCATCGTGTCCGCGGTCAACTCGAGTTTCGGCCCGGGCACCGCGACGGCGCTCGACGGCCGCACGATCCAGCTCGCGGCGCCGGCCGATTCGGCGCAGCAGGTCGCGTTCATGGCGCGGCTGCAGAACCTCGACGTGAGCCCGGACAAGGCCGCCGCGAAGGTGATCCTGAACGCGCGCACCGGCTCGATCGTGATGAACCAGATGGTCACGCTGCAGAGCTGCGCGGTCGCGCACGGCAACCTGTCGGTCGTCGTCAACACGCAGCCGGTGGTGTCGCAGCCGGGGCCGTTCTCGAACGGGCAGACGGTGGTCGCGCAGCAGTCGCAGATCCAGTTGAAGCAGGACAACGGCGCGCTGAAGATGGTGACGGCCGGCGCGAATCTCGCCGACGTCGTGAAGGCGCTGAACACGCTCGGCGCGACGCCCGCGGACCTGATGTCGATCCTGCAGGCGATGAAGGCGGCCGGCGCGCTGCGCGCCGACCTCGAGGTGATCTAAATGGCAGCCACGCTCCCCAACGCAAACGACCTCACGCAGCGCTTCGCGCTCGACGTGCAGGGTTTCGACGCGCTGCGCGCGCAGGCGAAGCAGTCGCCGCAGGCCGGCGCGAAGGCGGTGGCCGGCCAGTTCGACGCGATGTTCACGCAGATGATGCTCAAGAGCATGCGCGACGCGTCGCCCGACGGCGGGCTGTTCGATTCGCATACGTCGAAGATGTACACGTCGATGCTTGACCAGCAGCTCGCGCAGCAGATGTCGACGCGCGGGATCGGCGTCGCCGACGCGCTGATGAAGCAGTTGCTGCGCAATGCGGGCGCCGGCGCGGGCAGCGATACGGCGGCGGATGTGGGCGCGGGCGGCATGGGCGCCGGCGGCCTCGGCACGGCCGGCAACGAAGGCAGCCTCGCCGCGATGAACGCGATGGCGAAGGCCTATGCGAACGCGGCGAACAACGGCGGGCTCGCCGGTGCGCGCGGCTATTCGGCCGGCAGCGCGCTGACGCCGCCGGTCAAGGGCGCGAGCGGCGTGCAGGACGCGGACGCGTTCGTCGACCGGCTCGCGGCCCCCGCGCAGGCGGCCAGCGCGACGACCGGCATCCCGGCGCGCTTCATCGTCGGCCAGGCCGCGCTCGAATCGGGCTGGGGCAAGCGCGAGATCCGCGCGGCGGACGGCTCGACCAGCTACAACGTGTTCGGCATCAAGGCGAACAAGGGCTGGACCGGCCGCACCGTGTCGGCGCTGACCACCGAATACGTGAACGGCACGCCGCGCCGCGTGGTCGCGAAGTTCCGCGCGTACGACTCGTACGAGCACGCGATGACCGATTACGCGAACCTGCTGAAGAACAACCCGCGCTACGCGGGCGTGCTGAGCGCGAGCCGCAGCGTCGAGGGCTTCGCGCACGGCATGCAGAAGGCCGGTTACGCAACCGACCCGAATTACGCGAAGAAGCTGATCTCGATCATGCAGCAGATCGGCTGACGGGCCCGCCCGCCACCGGTTCGCCCCCCCCTTCGGACCGCGCCCGGCACCTTGCCGCGCGCGGTTTCAACGTTTGCGCGAAATAAATCGCCGTTTCGATCTAAACTTTCGGTCAGCACTGCCGCTAAGTGTGAGAGACCTGCGACCGGGCCCCCGTTCTGGCCCGGTTTTATTGCGCACCGGTTGCCCCGGGCGCCCATGACAAGAAAGACCGGCTAGCCATGAATATCGAAACGTCGACGGACCCCAGCCTGGATGCAGGCCACTCCGGGCCCGACTATGCCCGCCGCAATCCGCTGGAAATCGGCGTGCAGCTGCGCAACCTGGTGAATCGCGGCGATTTCCTGACCGTGCAGTACCCTGGCGGCCAGCTCGTCACGCGTCTGCTCGAGGTCGACGTCGGCGCGCGGACGTTCACGTTCGACTGGGGCGCGCTGTCCGAGCAGAACGCCGGCATCCTCGGCGCGTCGCACTGCACGTTCGCGGCTTCGCCGGAAGGCGTGCGCGTCGAATTCACCACGGGCACGCCGCGCGAGACGCGCTACGAGGGGCTGCCCGCGTTCGTCGCCGATTTCCCCGACGTGCTGGTCTGCATCCAGCGCCGCGAATATTTCCGCGTGGACGCGCCGATCGTCGATCCGTTCCTGTGCCGCGGCAAGCTGCCGGACGGCGAGAGCTTCCTGTTCGAGGTGCACAACCTGTCGCTCGGCGGCGTGGGGCTGCGCACGGCCGACGAGCGCGTCGAGGCGCTCGAGGTCGGCACGCTGCTGCCGGACGTCGAGCTCGAGCTGACCGGCCACGGCAAGCTGTCGCTCGACCTGCAGCTGGTGTCGCAACGTTCGACGCAGATGCCGAACGGGTCGCGCCGCTACCAGCTCGGCTTCCGCTACATGTCGCTGCCGGGCAGCGCGGAGAATACGCTGCAGCGGCTGATCACCCAGCTCGAAATGAAGCGCCGCTCGCTCGCGCGGGCCTGACGCGCACCCGGCGCGGGCCCCGTCCGGGCCGCCCGCGCAGCGCCGCCGGCGCTCCTCGCCGGCCGCTTCGAACGGCGACGCACACCCGTGCGCCGCGCGTGCATTTTTTCCTCAATTTTTTCGATCCGCGGCCGTTATACCGGGAGTCACGCAACCCGGCGGCCGCAGCGCGGCCGGCTCATCAGGATCGCGCATGTCCAACTCACTCATGAACCTCGGTGTCAGCGGCCTGAATGCCGCGCTCTGGGGCCTCACGACGACCGGCCAGAACATCAGCAACGCGGCGACGCCCGGCTATTCGGTCGAACGCCCCGTCTATGCCGAGGCAAGCGGGCAGTACACCAGCAGCGGCTACATGCCGCAGGGCGTGAACACCGTCACCGTGCAGCGGCAGTACAGCCAGTACCTGAGCGACCAGCTGAACGGCGCGCAGACGCAGGGCGGCGCGCTGTCGACGTGGTACTCGCTCGTCACGCAGCTGAACAACTACATCGGCAGCCCGACGGCCGGCATCTCGACCGCGATCACGAGCTACTTCACCGGGATGCAGAACGTCGCGAACAGCGCGTCCGATTCGTCGGTGCGGCAAACCGCGATGAGCAATGCGCAGACGCTCGCGAACCAGATCACGGCGGCCGGCCAGCAGTACGACGCGCTGCGCCAGAGCGTGAACACGCAGCTCACCAGCACCGTCACGCAGATCAACGCGTACACCGCGCAGATCGCGCAACTGAACCAGCAGATCGCGTCGGCGAGCAGCCAGGGCCAGCCGCCGAACCAGCTGATGGACCAGCGCGACCTCGCGGTGTCGAACCTGTCGAATCTCGCGGGCGTGCAGGTGGTGCGCAACAGCGACGGCTACAGCGTGTTCATGTCGGGCGGCACGCCGCTCGTCGTCGCGGACAAGAGCTATCAGCTCGCGACCGTCACGTCGCCGTCCGATCCGAGCGAGCTGACCGTCGTGTCGCAAGGCATCGCCGGCGCGAACCCGCAGGGGCCGAACCAGTTCCTGTCCGACGCGTCGCTGTCGGGCGGCACGCTGGGCGGCCTGCTCGCGTTCCGCAGCCAGACGCTTGATCCGGCCGAAGCGCAGCTCGGCGCGATCGCGACCAGCTTCGCCGCGCAGGTCAACGCGCAGAACGCGCTCGGCATCGACCTGTCGGGCAAGGTCGGCGGCAACCTGTTTTCGACCGGCGCGCCGATCACCTACGCGAACCAGGGCAATACCGGCAACGCGGCGCTGTCCGTGTCGTTCGTGAACGCCGCGCAGCCGACCACCAGCGACTACACGCTCGCGTACGACGGCACGAACTACACGCTGACCGACCGTGCGACCGGCACGGTGGTCGGTACGTCGACGTCGATGCCGGCCTCGATCGGCGGGCTGAACTTCTCGTTCTCGTCCGGCTCGATGAGCGCCGGCGACAAGTTCACCGTGCAGCCGACGCGCGGCGCGCTGAACGGCTTCGGCCTCGCGACGTCGAACGGCTCCGCGATCGCGGCGGCCGCGCCGTACGTGCCGTCGGCCACGACGACCAACACCGGCAACGGCACGATCGGCGGGCTGTCGGTCACGAGCGCGACGGCCGCGGCCAACGCGCACAACTACACGATCACGATGGGCGGCACCACGGCCGCGCCGACCTACACGGTCACCGACAACACGGCCGTGCCGCCGACGACCAGCGCCGCGCAGCCGTACCAGTCCGGCTCGCCGATCACGCTGACGGCGGGCGTCACGGTGACGGTGTCGGGCACGCCGGCGGTGGGCGACACGTTCAAGGTCGCGCCGAACACGGGCGGCACGAACGACGGCAGCAACGCGCTCGCGCTGTCGAAGCTCGTCAACTCGAAGTCATTCGGCAACGGCTCGGCCACGCTGACGGGCGCGTACGCGAACTACGTGAACGGCATCGGCAACACGGCGAGCCAGCTGAAATCGTCGAGCGCCGCGCAGACCGCGCTGGTCGGCCAGATCACGCAGGCGCAGCAGTCGGTGTCGGGCGTGAACCAGAACGAGGAAGCGGCCAACCTGATGCAGTACCAGCAGCTCTACCAGGCGAACGCGAAGGTGATCCAGACCGCGTCGACGCTGTTCCAGACCGTGCTCGGCCTGTTCAACTGATTTCGGGGATCGAAGCGATGCGGATTTCCACTGCGCAGTTCTACCAGATGAACGTCGCCCAGATGAGCGACCAGCAGGCGCAGCTCTCGCAGCTGTACCAGCAGATCTCGAGCGGCGTGAGCCTCGCGACGCCGGCCGACAACCCGCTCGGCGCGGCGCAGGCCGTGCAGCTGTCGATGACGTCGGCGACGCTGTCGCAGTACGCGTCGAACCAGAACGCCGCGCTGTCGTCGCTGCAGAAGGAAGACCAGACGCTCATCAGCGTCAACAACCTGCTCAACAGCATTCACACCGTCGTGATCCAGGCCGGCGACGGCTCGCTGTCGGACAGCGATCGTTCGGCGTTGTCGACGCAGTTGCAGGGCTATCGCGACCAGTTGATGACGCTCGCGAATTCGACGGACGGCTCGGGCAATTACCTGTTCGCGGGCTTCCAGTCGGCCACCGCGCCGTTCTCGAACGCGCCGGGCGGCGGCGTGACCTACAGCGGCGACACCGGCTCGCGCCAGGTGCAGATCGCCGACACGCGCTCGATCGCGCAGGGCGACAACGGCGCGAACGTGTTCCTGTCGGTGCCGATGCTCGGCAGCCAGCCGGTGCCGCTCGCCGGCGCGGCCAACACCGGCACGGGCACGATCGGCGGCGTGACGATCACGAGCCCGTCGGCCGCGTCCAACGCGCACCAGTTCACGATCGCGTTCGGCGGCACGGCCGCCGCGCCGACCTACACGGTGACCGACAACACCGTCGTGCCGCCGACCACGACGACCGCGCAACCGTATTCGGACGGCGCCGGGATCGCGCTCGGCAACGGCCTGTCGGTGCCCGTGTCGGGCAAGCCGGCGCCGGGCGACACGTTCACGGTCACGCCCGCGCCGCAGGCCGGCACCGACGTGTTCGCGGCGCTCGACACGATGATCGCCGCGCTGAAGGTGCCGATCAGCAGCAACACGACCGCCGCGACCGCGCTCGCGAACGCGATGACCACCGGCACGACCAAGCTGAACAACATGATGACGAACGTCCTCACGGTGCAGGCGTCGGTCGGCGGCCGCGAGCAGGAAATCAAGGCGATGCAGGCCGTGAACCAGACCAACACGCTGCAGGTCAGCAGCGACCTGGCCGACCTGACGAGCACCAACATGGTCGCGACGATCAGCCAGTTCCTGCAGATGCAGAACGCGCTGACGGGGTCGCAGAAGGCCTACGCGCAGTTGCAGAACCTGTCGCTGTTCCAGTACATCAATCCGTGATGCACGACGCGCCGGCGGCGAGGTGAGCGCACGCTTACTTCGCTGTCGGCGCCCGCCGCCGCCCGTGCATCGTGCGCGGACGGGCGCTTCACCGGGCCGCGCGGTCGCGCACCGGTTCTCTCATGCGGGCTGCCGCTTCCTCGTTTGGCCGGCCGCGCATACCGGCTCGCTTGCCAGCCCCCATTCCGCTCCGTAAACTCGCGCCAGATTCCAGACCGGCGCATCCCTGGCAGCCGGCGACCGACGACCGACAGGAGCGCTTTCCCCATGTCCGATTCCTACTTCCCGCGCTGGCGGGTCCAGCCGACCGGCGCGGCCTCGCGCGTGGTCGGCCCCGACGAGCGCCTCGCGTGGCCGCAGATGATCGCGATGGGTGTGCAGCACGTCGTCGCGATGTTCGGTTCGACCGTGCTCGCGCCGCTGCTGATGGGCTTCGACCCGAACCTGTGCATCTTCATGTCGGGCATCGGCACGCTGCTGTTCTTCGTGCTGGTCGGCGGCCGCGTGCCGAGCTACCTCGGCTCGAGCTTCGCGTTCATCGGTCTGGTGATCGCGGTGACGGGCTACGGCGGCAGCGGCCCGAACCCGAACATTCCGGTCGCGCTCGGCGGGATCGTCGCGTGCGGCGTCGTGTACGTCGCGCTCGGCGCGCTGGTGCAGGCGATCGGCACGCGCTGGATCGAGACGCTGATGCCGCCCGTCGTGACCGGCGCGGTGGTCGCGGTGATCGGGCTGAACCTCGCGCCGATCGCGGTCAAGGGCGTGTCGGGCTCGACCTTCGAATCGGTGATGGCGCTCGTCACGGTGCTGTGCGTCGGCGGTGTCGCGGTGTTCGCGCGCGGAATGATGCAGCGCCTCTTGATCCTCGTCGGGCTCGTGATCGCGTACGTGATCTACGCGATCGCGACCAACGGAATGGGCCTCGGCAAGCCGATCGATTTCGCGATCGTCGCGCAGGCCGCGTGGTTCGGCGTGCCGAGCTTTCGCGCGCCGGTGTTCGATCCGCACGCGATGCTGATGCTCGCGCCGATCGCGGTGATCCTCGTTGCGGAGAACCTCGGCCACATCAAGGCCGTCAGCGCGATGACGGGCACCAACCTCGACCGCTACGTCGGCCGCGCGTTCATCGGCGACGGGCTCGCGACGATCGTCTCGGGCAGCGTCGGCGGCACGGGCGTGACCACCTACGCGGAGAACATCGGCGTGATGGCCGTCACGCGGATCTATTCGACGCTGGTGTTCGCGGTCGCCGCGCTGATCGCGATCGGGCTGGGCTTCTCGCCGAAGTTCGGCGCGGTGATCCAGACGATTCCGGGCCCGGTGCTCGGCGGCGTGTCGATCGTGGTGTTCGGGCTGATCGCGGTGACGGGCGCGCGGATCTGGGTCGTCAACAAGGTCGACTTCTCCGACAACCGCAACCTGATCGTCGCGGCCGTCACGCTGGTGCTCGGCGCCGGCGACTTCTCGCTGAAGATCGGCGGCTTCGGGCTCGGCGGGATCGGCACCGCGACGTTCGGCGCGATCATCCTGTACGCGATCCTGCGCAAGGAGAAGGAACCGGGGCCGGTGGTCTGATTCGGGCGCGGGCGGTGCAATGCCGCCCGTCGTTGTGCATACCGCCGTTGTGCTCACCTCACGCGCCGGTATTCGACTGCCCCTGCAGCCACGCGCAGAACTGCGCGACGAGCGGATCGTCGGCCGGCGCACCCGGCGCGATCCACCAGTAGCTGCGCGTCGCGATGCGCGGCCCGTCGAGCGGCATCACCAGGCGCCCGCTCGCGAGCTCGTCGTCGATCAGCGGCAGCGGGCCGAGCGCGACGCCGAGCCCGTCGACGGCCGCCTGCAGCGCCAGGTAGAAGTGATCGAACGACTGCCGCTTGCGCCCCTTCATCGTCACGCCGGCCGCCGCGAACCAGTCGCGCCAGCCTTCCGGCCGCGTATCCGAATGCAGCAGCACGTGCCGCGCGAGATCGTCCGCGCGCGTGATCGGCGCGCGCTTGAGCAGCGCCGGGCTGCACACCGGAATCACGCTTTCGTCGAGGAAGTGGCCGCTCGTGCAGTTCGGCCAGTGGCCGGGGCCGCGGCGGATCGCGACGTCGAAGCCGTTCAGCGTGTCGAGCGGCGCGTTCGACGTCGACAGCTTCAGCTCGACGTTCGGCACGTCGCGCTGGAACCGCGACAGGCGCGGCAGCAGCCATTTCATCGCGAAGGTCGGCAGCGCGTTGATGCGCAGCACGCGCGCCGCGCCGGTGTTGCGCAACTGTTCGGTGGCGTGCGCGATGCTGTCGAAGGCCGCGCGCACGGTGTCCAGGTAGCGGCGGCCTTCGTCGGTGAGCTTCACGCGCTTGCCGTAGCGGTGAAACACCGGCTTGCCGAGCCACGCCTCGAACCCGGCGATCTGCCGGCTGATGGCACCGTGAGTCACATGCAGCTCGTCGCCGGCGGCGCTGAAGCTTTCATGTCGTGCCGCGGCTTCAAAGGCCCGAAGCGCGGAAAAGGGCGGGAGATCGCGTGCCATGCTTGTGATTCTAGATCACAAGGGCGCGCCGATAAAATCGTTTTGCCGGAATCCTGAACGGCGGTAACCTCGCTTCACCGTTTGATGAGGAGCCCCATGCAATCCGCTTTTCAGCCTGACTCGCCGCCCGCTTCCCCGCCGCCTGGCGCGTCTCCTCGCAGCGTCGGCCTCGCCGAGCTGTTCACCGGTTTCCTGTCGCTCGGCCTGATGTCGTTCGGCGGCGCGTTGCCGTTCGCGCGGCGCACGATCGTCGACGAGCGCAAGTGGCTCTCCGCCGACGAATTCACCGATCTGCTCGGCCTGTGCCAGTTCCTGCCGGGCGGCAACGTGATCAACCTGTCGGTCGCCGTCGGCATGCGCTTTCGCGGCGTCGCCGGTGCGTTTGCCGGGATTCTCGGGCTGATCGCGGGCCCGACGCTGGTCGTCGTCGCGCTCGGCGTGCTGTACGCGAAGACGCAGAACGATCCGCGCGTGCAGCACCTGTTCGCGGGGCTTGCCGCGGCGGCGGCCGGCCTGCTCGTCGCGATGGCCGTGAAGGTCGCGAAGCCGCTGCTTCGGGCGCCGCGCACGGCGGCGGCGATCGCGGCGCTCGCGTTCGTCGCGATCGCGGTGCTGCGCATGCCGCTGTTGACCACGATGCTCGTGCTGACGCCTGTCAGCATCTGGTTCGCGTCGCGCCGTCGCGACGCGGGCACGCCGCGGCCGGCGCCTGCTGCCGCACCCGGCACGCAGGGTGCGCCCGACGCGCCCCGCTCGCAACGGGAGGGCCGGCCATGAGCGATACGCTGATCGCCATCGCGACGATCTTCAGTCAGTTGTCGCTGCTCGCGTTCGGCGGCGGCAACACGATCCTGCCGGAGATGCAGCGGCAGGTCGTCGACGTGCATCACTGGATGAGCGCGCACGAGTTCACCGCGCTGTTCGCGCTGGCCCAGGCGGCGCCCGGGCCGAACATGATGATCGTGTCGCTGGTCGGCTGGCATGTGGCCGGCTGGGCCGGGCTGCTGGTCGCGTCGCTCGCGAAGTTCGGGCCGTCGTCGATCGTCACCGTGCTCGCGCTGCATGCGTGGGAGCGCTTTCGCGACCGGCCGTGGCGCCGCTACGTGCAGCAGGGAATGATGCCGGTGACGGCCGGGCTCGTCGCGGCAAGCGCGGTGCTGATTTCCGAGGCGTCGAACCGCACCGCGATCCAGTGGGGCATCACGGCCGCGTGCGCGGTGCTGGCGTGGCGCACGCGCATCCATCCGTTGTGGCTGCTCGCGGGCGGCGCGCTGATCGGGCTCACGGGCATCGGGCAGTGAGCTGCGCACAACCGCCCTCCCGTGCGCGATACTGGCGCGACTTTTCACGGGAGGATCGATGGATCTCGACGGCGCCAGCCGCAATCTCACTGTCGCCGCGTTGCTGACGCTGTCCGGCGGCTATCTCGACGCGTACACGTACGTCGGCCACGGCCACGTGTTCGCGAACACGATGACCGGCAACGTCGCGCTGCTCGGCATCAACCTGTCGGCCGGCGAATGGGCCGCGGCGCTGCATCACGTACCGCCGCTCGGCGGCTTCGTGCTCGCGGTGTTCGTCGCGCACCTGCTCGGCCTCGCCGCGGGGCGCGGCTGGATGCGGCATACGGCGTTCGTGAGCCTGATCGTCGAAATCGCGTTTCTCGGCGTCGCCGCGAGCGGCCTCGTCGGCGCGTCGAGCGCATGGCTGATTCCGGGCATCTCGTTCGTCGCGACGCTGCAGACGCTGTCGTTCACCCATCTCGAGGAACTGTCGTACACGTCGGTGATGACGACCGGCAACCTGCGGCGTGCCGCGCAGAAGCTGTTCGTCGGGCTGATCCCGCGCTACGACGCGGGGGCGCTGCACGACTCGGCGCTGCTCGCGACGATCAGTTTCTGTTTCCTGGCCGGCGCGGTGGTCGGCGGCCTCGTGACGCGGCTCGTGCCGGACATCGCGCTGTGGGGCGCCGTGCTGCTGCTCGTCGGCGCGTTCGCGGAGATCGTGCGGCGGGCGTGGCGTCGCGCGGGGAACGGCGGCGCGGGCGGCGAGGACGGTAACGGCGACGCGGGCGCCGGCAGCGACGGGGCGGCGCAGACGGCCTGACGGCAGGCGGCAATCGGACAACCCCAAGCGGCAAGCGGCAAGCGGCGAGCAGCGAGCAGTGAGCAGTGAGCAGTGAGCAGTGAGCAGTGAGCCGATCGCAACGATCGCACCGACCATTTCACTACGCCGCGCCGCGCCGCGCCGCACCGCACCGCACCATCGCCGAACCTTGCAGCGCCGCACGTGCCCGCCGGCGCCGTCGCGCACCCTCCCGCCCTCGCGCGAGACAGGCCCGGCGCGGGAAACGTTGTTCCCGGACGACAATCGCGCGATTGCCGCGTATTTCAATTTCTTTCAGCGTTCGCACTGGTCTTATGATTCAGCCCACATCGCGCACGCCATGAACGTGTGCGATCGCCACCCGGCTGCGCACGCGGCCGGCCATGAATGGAGACACCTACAAAAGGGAAAGCTCATGAAGCAGACCACCCGACTCGCAGTCATCGCAGGGGGCGCGGCGCTGGCCTTCGCCAGCCAGTACGCAGCAGCACAAAGCTCGGTCACGCTCTGGGGCGTCGCCGACGCCAGCATTCGTTACCTGACCAACGCCAACGCCAAGAACGACGGCCTGCTGTCGATGACCAACGGCGCGATCACGAACAGCCGCTTCGGCATCTACGGCACGGAAGACCTGGGCGGCGGCCTGAAGGCCGTGTTCAACCTCGAGAGCGGCGTGAACCTGCAGAACGGCGCGTTCGCCGACAGCGGCCGCCTGTTCAACCGCGCGGCGTACGTCGGCCTGCAGAGCCCGTACGGCACGGTGACCCTCGGCCGCCAGAAGACGCCGCTGTTCGACCTGCTGTCGGACACCTACGATCCTCTGACGGTCGGCAACTACCTCGAAAACGCGTGGCTGCCGGTCGCACTCGGCGGCGGCCTGTATGCGGACAACCAGATCAAGTACACGGGCAAGTTCGAGGGCCTGACGGCGAAGGCGATGTACTCGACCGGCACCAACTACGAATCGACCGGCGCCGGCGGCTTCTCGGGCCAGATTCCGGGTTCGCTCGGCAAGGGCAATGCGTGGGGCGTGTCGCTGTCGTACGTGATGGGCCCGCTCAGCATCGCGGCCGGTGCGCAGCAGAACAGCGACAACTCGGCGCGCAAGCAGACGATCTACCACGCGAACGTCGTGTACGCGTTCAGCAAGGCGAAGATCTACGCGGGCTACCTGCGCTCGAAGGACGATACGGGCTTCGTCGACAGCCTGCTCGCGCAGCAGTCGATTCCGGTCGCGAAGGGTACGGGCCGGATCGACGACGGTCCGTTCGCGGGCGTGAGCTGGCAGGTCAGCGCGCCGCTGACGCTGACGGGCGCGTTCTACTACGACCACATGCGCAATGCGATGACCACGAACGGCACGCTCGCGAGCGGCAACCGCTACGCGATCGTCGGCATCGCCGAGTACGCGCTGAGCAAGCGCACCGAAATCTACGGCACCGTCGACTTCAACAAGACGAACGGCGCGGCGAACGTCGAGCTGCCCGGCCGCAGCAACCAGACGGGCATCGCGATCGGCCTGCGCAATATCTTCTGACGAACGTCGGAACGCACGCGCTGGCTTCGCCCGGCACGCACCGAAGAGGCTCCGCGAGGCGCCTCTTTTTTTTCGTCACGCGAGCTTCAATGCGAGCTTCATACGCGCACACGACTATTCGGCGGCCGCTCCATTGCGGAAGTCCCGCGCCGTAAGCGATCCGTCGGCAATCCAGAACATACTTTTACAGTCCGCGCGCAGGCTTTCCGCTACGCTGCGTGCATCGCGCGTGGCATGCCGTCCGGCGTGCGCGTGCGTCGTTCCGGTGGCGCTTCGCGAGCGCGGCCGGCCTGGTGCGTAACTTGTGTATCCGGCGATGACAAACACGGTCCGCCGGTTTCTTTCGTGGGACGATGCGCTCACGATTTTCTTGAAAGGGGATGACGATGGGTATCCTGAATGTCGTGGGTGAGATCGCCGGCGCGGTCGCCGCCGTCGAAGGCGCGGAAAAGCTGGATCCGGATGCGGGCCTCCTGACCAAGGCGGCCGCGGCCGTCGCCGGCTTCAAGGGCGCCGAGGCGATCGAAGGCATGCTCGAGAAGACGGACGAGCAGCCGCAGCAGGCGGACGATACGCAGGCGACGGACGGCAGCGACACGTCGCAGGCATGAGCATGGCGGCCGGTCGGGCCGCGGGCGCGCCCTTCGCGCGCCGGGCCGGCCGGTGCCGCGCAATCGGCAGGTCGGGCATGCGGTCGATCGGTGACGCATGGCACAACCGCCAGCCGGTTTGACCGGCGAGAGGCCTCGTCTCTCGCCGTTTTTTATTGGGCGCGCGGCACGCCCCACGCGCCGCACGAATTCCCGAATCTTGCTATCGTCCCCCCATCCGAACTGCGATGAGGGAATGCGATGGATTTCGACTACGACCTGTTCGTCATCGGCGCCGGCTCGGGCGGCGTGCGGCTCGCGCGCATGTCCGCGTCATACGGCGCACGCGTCGGCATAGCGGAAGAAGAGCAGATCGGCGGCACCTGCGTGCTGCGCGGCTGCATCCCGAAGAAACTGCTCGTCTACGCGTCGCACTACCCGCACGAAGTCGACGACGCGAAGGGCTTCGGCTGGACCTTCGGCGCCGGCACGCTCGACTGGTCCGCGCTGATCGCCGCGAAGGATCGCGAGATCAACCGGCTGAGCGACATCTACATCAACCTGCTGCGGCAATCGGGCGTCGACATGCACGCCGGCCGCGCGACGCTCGTCGATGCGCATACCGTCGCGATCGGCGAGCGTACGATCCGCGCGCGCCACATCGCGATCGCGACCGGCTCGCGGCCGTCGCTGCCGCCGCGGCCCGGCATCGAGCATGCGATCACGTCGCGCGAGGCGTTGTCGCTCGCGGCGCTGCCCAAACGCATCGCGGTGGTCGGCGGCGGCTATATCGCGGTCGAGTTCGCGGGCATCTTCAACGGTTTCGGCAGCCACGTCGACCTGTTCTATCGCGGCGAACAAATCCTGCGCGGCTTCGACGACGACGTGCGTCAATTCCTGACCGACGAGATGACGAAGCAGGGCGTCACGATTCATGCGCGCGCGGTGATCGAATCGATCGAGCACGCGGATGACGGCACGCTGTTCGTGCAGGTCGGCGACGCGCGGCACGGGCCGTACGATCAGGTGCTCTATGCGACCGGCCGCGTGCCGAATGTCGACGGGATCGGGCTCGAGCAGGCGGGCATCCTCCTCGATGCGCGCGGCGCGATTGCCGTCGATGCATATTCGGCGACGTCGGTGCCGTCGATTCACGCGATCGGCGACGTCACGTCGCGGCCGCAGCTCACGCCGGTCGCAACGCGTGACGCCGGGCTGCTCGCGCGCACGCTGTTCGGCGGGTCGCGCGTGGCGGTCGACCACGCGTACGTGCCGTCGGCCGTGTTCAGCCAGCCCGAGGTCGCGACGGTCGGCCTGACCGAAGCCGATGCGCGTCGTACGCTGGGCGACGTCGACATCTACCGCACGTCGTTCAAGGCGCTGCGTCACACGCTGTCGGGCCGCGACGAGCGCACGCTGATGAAGCTCGTCGTCGCGCGCGACAGCCAGCGCGTGGTCGGCGCGCACATGGTCGGCCGCGACGCGGGCGAGATCATCCAGGGCATCGCGATCGCGATTCGCGCGGGCGCGACGAAGGCGCAGTTCGACGACACGATCGGCATTCATCCGACCGCGGCCGAGGAATTCGTGACGATGCGGCAGAAGGTGGCCGATTAGCAGGAACCGGGAAACCGCACGCGCGTTTGCACCGATGCATGCGCGCGTGCGGTCGGTATGCCGAACGGCGTATTTTCGAGATATCGATCGTTCGGATCGAAGAGGCGGATTAACGTGTGTCGGTATCGCCGGATCGATCGCTAATCCGCCGATATCGACACGGACGAGCGGCGGGTATCGATCGCGTGTCGCGCGAGCCCATGCCTGCAACGCTTTACGCGTGAATGGATCGCCTATTCGATATAAGCGTGAAAATCGTCAATTATTATCAAGATAGGCCGTCTTGATAAAGAGGCTTGATATGATCGCGAAAAATCATATACGGGGCCGACCATGCGCGATCAACAGCGCAGTAATCAGAATAACGGAATCATCCGTGCGCACGATGCAGGCGCGTATCGCATTACCCATCCGCTTTTCGCCGTGACGCATCCGTTGCGCGCGTTCCTCCATGACTTGCCGCGATCGCCGAATCGGCGATGAACGCGTGCGCGTGCCCCGCGCAGTGCCCTCTTTTCCAGCAAGGAGACCCGCAGTGAACATTCAGACACGACGCACCGTCCTCGTGGCGGCGGCGGTCGTCGCAGCGCTGTCCGGCTGCGCGACCGAATCGTCGCGCACGCTCGACGTGCCGGCCGTCAGCAGCGCGCAGAAGCCGTACGCGGGCAAGCCCGTCGCGATCGCCGTCGGCAAGTTCGACAACCGCTCGAGCTACATGCGCGGCATCTTCTCCGACGGCATCGACCGCCTCGGCGGACAGGCGAAGACGATCCTCGTCACGCGCCTGCAGCAGAGCCGCCGCTTCAACGTGCTCGATCGCGAGAACCTCGACGAGATCAGGCAGGAAGCGGGCTTCATGAAGAAGGCGCAGGCCGTGAAGGGCGCGAACTACGTGGTGACCGGCGACGTGACCGAGTTCGGCCGCAAGGACGTCGGCGATCATCAGCTGTTCGGCATTCTCGGCCGCGGCAAGACGCAGGTTGCGTACGCGAAGGTCAACCTGAACATCGTCGACACGACGACGTCGGAAGTCGTCGCATCGAGCCAGGGCGCGGGCGAGTTCAGCCTGTCGAACCGCGAGGTGATCGGCTTCGGCGGCACGGCCGGCTACGACTCGACGCTCAACGGCAAGGTGCTGGACCTCGCGATCCAGGAAGCCGTGAACCATCTGGCCGAGCAGGTGGACGCCGGCGCATTGAAGGTCGCGCAGTAAGCGTCGCAACCCGCCGCAGCGGGCGCCGGGGCCGGCGCCGCGCTCGCACGATTCACCACGACATCAAAAGAGAAAAGACCATGAAACGGGGTAACTGGCTGCCGGCGACGGCCGCCGCCTTGCTGCTCGCCGGCTGCGCGAGCTCGACGCCGCCGCTCTATCAGTGGACCGGCTATCAGCCGCAGGTGTACGAATACTTCAAGGGGCAGAAGTCGCCGCAGGAGCAGATCGACGCGCTCGAAAAAGCGCTGCAGGACATTCGCGGCAAGGGGCATACGCCGCCGCCGGGCTTCCATGCGCATCTCGGCATGTTGTACGCGAGCATCGGCAGCGAGCAGCAGGCCGAACAGGAATTGCAGGCCGAGAAACAGCTGTTTCCGGAGTCCGCGGCCTACATGGATTTCCTGCTGAAAAAGAAAGGCGGCGCGCCGAAGGCGGCTGATCCGAAGGCAGCCGGCCAGAAGGCTGTCGACCAGACGGTCGCCGGCCAGAAGAACGCCGATCCGACCACCGCCAAACAGTGAGCGACGCGCCAGCCATGTTCAAGACCCTCTCATTCAAGCTGCTGTCCGTGCTGCCGCTCGTCGCGCTGCTGAGCGCCTGCGCGCAGCCGGTGAAACGGCCCGATTACGCGGCGTTCAAGAAGAGCCAGCCGCGCTCGATCCTCGTGCTGCCGCCGGTCAACGAAACCTCCGACGTCGGCGCGACCTACGGGCTGCTGTCGCAGATGACGCTGCCGCTCGCCGAGTCGGGCTATTACGTCGTGCCGGTTGCCGTGATGGACGAGACCTTCAAGCAGAACGGCCTGACCAATGCGGCCGAGATCCAGGAAACGCCGCCCGCGAAGCTGCGCGAGATTTTCGGCGCGGACGCCGCGCTGTATTCGAAGGTGTCGCAGTACGGCACCGTCTACCGGATTCTCGCGAGCGCGACGGTCGTGTCGGCATCGGCGAAGCTCGTCGATCTGCGCACCGGCGACGTGCTGTGGCAAGGCCACGCGAGCGCGAGCAGCGACGAAGGCGGCAACAACGGCGGCGGCGGCCTGATCGGCATGCTGGTGGTGGCCGCGGTCAAGCAGATCGCGAATACGTTGATGGACCAGAGCCACGACGTCGCCGCGTTCACGAGCGGCCGCCTGCTGTCGGCCGGGCCGCCGGCCGGCTTGCTGTACGGCCCGCATTCGCCGAAGTACGGCACGGACTGACCGGCGCATGCGGCGCGCGGGCACCGGCTGGTGTCCGTTGCGTCGGCGTGCCGCGATCCGATCGAACGGCTGCGCGCGAGCGCGGCCGTTTTTTCTCGTGCATCGGCATCGCGGCGGCCGACGGGCTCAATGCACGCCGAACGCATCCAGCAGCCGGTACCAGCTCATCGCGAGCACCAGCGCCGGCGTGCGCAGCGCCTCGCCGCCGGGGAAGTCGCGATGCCGGATCTTGTCGAACAGGTCGAAGCGGCTCGCCTGGCCGTCGATCGCCTCGGCGATCAGCTTGCCCGCGAGCGCGGTCGTGTTCACGCCGTGCCCCGAGAACCCCTGCGCGAAGTACGTGGTCGGCGTGATGCGGCCGAAGTGCGGCGCACGGTTCATCGTGATGTCGACGAAACCGCCCCACGCATAGTCGACCTTCACGTCCGCGAGCTGCGGGAACGTCTTCAGCATGTCGGCGCGCATCGCCGCGGCGAGATCGCGCGGCTCGCGCGTCGAATAGCTGACCTTGCCGCCCCACACGAGCCGCGTGTCGGGCGCCGGCCGGAAATAGTCGAGCACGAAGCGGCTGTCGCAGATCGCCGCGCGGGCGGGCATCAGCGCGGCGGCGCGCGCTTCGCCGAGCGGCTCGGTCGCGATCACGTAGGTGCCGACCGGCATGATCTTCCTCGACAGCGCGGGCGCGAGCGTGCCGATGTAGGTGTTGCAGGCGAGCACGACGAAGCGCGCGCGCACGTTGCCGCCGCTCGTCTCGACGACGTGGCCGCCCGCCACGTCGCGCACGCGCGTCACGCAGCTGTCCTCGTGGATGCGCACA
>NZ_BCPP01000006.1:0-24342 GCF_016586125.1 Burkholderia sp. E168m23 | reverse complement strand
GTTCAGCTTCTCGCGTCGTCGTCTTGGCCGACCGCTGCGTTTGACCGAACTACATGTCGATGACCGAAGCTCCACTCACCTTTCCGTCGATGATGTCCTTTCCCTGCTGCCGGGCGGCACGCCTTGCCATACCAAAGTCGGAGTATGTATGCGGTTGGCCTAGCCTGAAAATACGGCTCGCGGCGGAGGTTGCTATCGCGCCTGGGCGGCATATCCGTACCGCAATGTCATACCCTTCGGCGTAACGAGAATGCCCGTCAAAGCGACTGAATGTACGGGCGAAGACGAGGGGATGAAGTTCGTACCCCTTGTAGAGAAGAAGCAGGTGTGTCGACATGATGGCCACTCCGCAGGGGGCGACTTGCTATACGCTCGAACGAGCTTTTCATTTCCGCCGCCGCAGCCGGCTTAGCAGGTCAAGCGCCACCGTGTCAGCGTCGTTGTTGATCATTTCCGCTCGCAACAGCAGACCGCCAACACGGACGGCTGCATCCCAACTGTCTTCTGTCATTGCCTGATGGTTGCGTGCAAGCTGCTCGGCAAGAGCCTGGAGCGCCGCCATCCTTGCCGATTCGCCGGACGTCCGGCGCTCCTCCCTCCCGGCAATGAGCCGGAACAGGCCCAGGACCGACTCGGCGGTAACGGAGGGGATAGTCATTCGAACTTTATACGCCCTTTCGGTCCGTTCCGCCCATATATTCGCGCTGGCCCCCGAGCCTGCCTAGTACCGCCTCGCATACCCCTCGCGATACAGCGAGGCGCCGATCGACGTCAGAACTGCGATCTCATCCTCACTCAATCGACTCCATGCCTCCGCCAACCAGCCAGCGAATCCGGCGCAAGCATGATCCAGATCGGCGGCTGCCTTTCCCTCTGCGTTCCTCCGCTCGAAAATCATCATCACGTCATGTGGCGTCATAGTCGGCTCCTCGTGAGCTTCCAGCATAGGCGATCGGTGGCGTCTGCCCCTACTCCTTCGCACGCTCGATGTTCGCTCTCCGGCGTGCCCGCAGCCACAAGCCGAAGCCGGCCGGTAGCGGTTCGATCAGGTGTCCTGTTCCGTTGACGTCAACATGCTACGCACATATGAATCGGTTAAGGCGCTACGTGCGCCATGTCATTGCCCGCATCGCCGATGCATCCCGTGAACCGCGTCGGCCAGTTGCAGCCATGGGCCGTCGCTGGTCAGCTTCGCTCCAATATCGTCTGAGTACATGGCCATGTCAATTCGCATTCCTACATGATCAGTCAGCATTGAATGGACGGAATGTCCTTTGACTGACGGAATCGGCCGATCGAATGTCATGGTGACGTAGGCAGCCAACGACAGCCGATGGCCGGCTGTTGCCTCCCGCAGCGACGCACGGCATTTGATTCGACGAATGACCGCTTCGGTCACGACTCTCATGGTCGCAATGGGACTACACTGAAGACGCTATAGCAGGAGGAGACAGCGATGACAGACTCCGACCCCCAAAGCACCTTCCGGCGGCTGCCGCTAACTGCGGAGCAGGACGCGGAAGTGAAACACTACATAAAGCTCCGAACCCGGCGTGGCCTGCCATGGGACACGCCGGAGCTGAGCGCGATGCTCGAGGACATGCTGCTACCCCCGGGTGACGGCAACAGCGATGTCGACTCCGCGGAGGACGAAACCAAAGCTGCCGCCGAGCGCGCAACGGCATCGGTTGACGAAGCGATGGACCCTATCGAGGCGAGCGAGGAGCGGAATGCGGCCATGGAGTCGGAAAGCATGAAAGGACCCAGACGATAAAACTGCAGGCGATGACGCTTGCTTCCCGGTAGCGCCGTATGTGGGGGATCGTGAGGTATTCCGCATGAGTTCGGTGTGCATGATTTCAACGCTCGAACGCGTGCCGTCGGCCCCGTGACATCGAGCCGTGCGACATCTCCGCTGAACACGAGGGGGCCGGATATGCAGCTGATAGAACCGGATGAACACAGAGACTTTCTGGCGACCTTGGAGCGTCGTGGCTTGGCAGAGGGCGATTTCGATCTTCAGGAAACGGATACGACCGACCCGAAGGGGGATGAGAACCTCGGTCTACAGGGCTATGTCACCATCACCAGGCTCTCGACGCAGATTACGAAGGAATACGTGATCGGCGACGAAAGCGACTGGCTACAGCATTTCAGGAAAGATCTCGACGCGGGTGCCTTCGACCGACTGGAATGATATCCCGACGCGACGCGCCGCATTTGGGAGGAAGTTCGGCTCACGAGAGTCGCGGACTTCGAGGATGCGGAACGCATGCGGCCCGATCTGGCGGTGATGAGTCCGTTGGAGGGCGTGCTTGCTGCCTTGGTCTGTGGCCCTCCAGGGATGGCCATCCTCTCGACCGACCTTCGGCACCGTGTCTGCCTGCTTTGGCAGCAGCATGTATTGCCGTCGGCCTCGATCCCGGCGACGCCCTGATTGCTCGGGCGGCTGGCGTGCCACCCGAATTTCAATTCATCGACGCGAGGAGATCGTCGACCAAATGCGCGTCGAGCCATTCGTGCGCCCAGTTTTTCGCAAAGGCAATCGCATCCTCGCGCACGTCGAAGCCAGCCAGATCTCCGCTCAGTTGAACGTCGCACTCACTGCCGTCTGCACGATCGATGCTGATCCGCGCGTGTGCCATGTATTCCCCGTCGGCCCTGCGCGGTGTCGGGTCGATATGGAATCGGGTTGAGTCGAGTTGCATTTTCCTTCCTCCTTCAGTTGCTGCGGGGCACGTGGCCACCGCGAAGCGTATCGTCGCGACCAGAACAGTCAAAGCTTGAGGAGTGCCATGATCTGGCCTGCTTCCTGGTCCGATTCGCAGCTCGCCATTCCGCCTTTGCGCAACAGCGCGCGGATCGAGAAAAACATCAGAAAGGCATCCTCATCGATTTCATGACGACGATCGAGAATGACGCCGTCCATCTCGGCACGAGCGTCATACGGCAGGAACTGTTCGATGACACCGGAACCATCGCACCGAATCCACTTCAATAGGTCCTTCCTGTTCATATCCAGCCTCCCGACGTTGCCGGCGCGCCATGCGCCAGGCGTGTTTGAGTCTGTGGCGGCGCCGCGGACGCAGAATCGGGATGGACCGAGGAAGGGATCAGGACGCGTTATCCAACACGCTCGTGTCCTGTAGACAGGCATCGATCAGGCGCTTCGCATACGCAGCCGATACGCGGCGCGCTCGTCCGCATTGCGCGGTTTCGATGAAAGGCCCAATCACGTTCGGAAGGGGGCGCCTCGAGTGGCGCGGGAATCGGTAGTGAGTCAGTCAACAGATCCATCCTACGCCCATTGGCGAACTTGTACAGCGAAAGTTCTGCGCGAACCGCCGCATGGCATGCCGCCCCGATTGGGCGCGGGACGGACCGGCTCAGCCGCGTGTGAACAATCGCCGATACGCGGGGAGAGGGCGCCATGACGGTATCGTCGAAATTTCAATTAGACATTCGAAGCAAATCAAAACCACGGCGCCAAGGGTTTACAACCGGGGCGAGCCTCGCCGGTCGCGGCGTGTTCTTGCGCCGCCACCCGAAATGCGCCGACCGAAACAGCTTGACACGGTGTTTGGCCCCGCGTAGGGTGAGTGTCCGAAGCCTTCAAGAAGCGCGATTGCTGCTCATCACTGACCGCGGAACGCGGTATTCGTTGTCCTCTCCCTCCTTGATCCTTTTTCGTGCTCCCCTATCGGGGCGCATACATTTGTCCAATATCAGGAGAATTTCCATGGATACCGGTACCGTCAAGTGGTTCAACGACAACAAGGGTTTTGGCTTCATCACGCCTGACAGCGGCGGCGATGATCTGTTCGCGCACTTCTCGGAGATTCGCGGCGATGGCTTCAAGACGCTGGCCGAAGGTCAAAAGGTCAGCTACGAGACGAAGAACGGGCCCAAGGGGCTGCAGGCTTCGAACATCGTTCCTCAGTAATCCACATCATTAATCGGTCCCGCGCGCAGGCGCCCACAGTCCTGCTGAGGATACCGTTTCGCCTCAAGACGTACACCCCAAGGAAGAAAGTGGGGGATGCGGCGCATCCGGTGGCGAACGATCGGGCGGCTCATTCATCGTGAGCTCGCGATCGACGCATACCGAGGTAACTTTGACCAAGAGTCAATCGCGCAACAAAAGATCACTCGCGAGACCACGGCGCGCCAGGGATTGGCCGGTGCTCGGCGCGGCGCTGAACTGGGTGCCACCGAAGGCACCCTCTGCGCCCACCAAATCGAGCGGCAAGAAGCGCTCCACCGAGACGCGATAACGAGCACGTTAACACCCGGACGAGGCGCGGCCCGCATGTCGCGTCGGTACGCGCCCCCCACGCATGGGCGTTTTCGATATTTGCACGCAAACCGCTCCCTGTCGGGGACCGGATATCCTCACGCCGCCGCGATTGCGGCACGTCACATTGATTGGAGAAATTGATTTGGCAAAGGAAGAATTGCTGGAATTGGACGGCGTCGTGGATGAGGTGCTCCCGGACAGCAGGTTTCGCGTCACCCTGGAAAACGGCGCGGTCGTTGCGGCGTACGCATCGGGCCGCATGCGCAAACACCGCATCCGTATTCTCGCTGGCGACCGGGTCAAGCTGGAATTGTCGGTCTATGACCTCACCAAAGGGTGTATCAATTTCCGGCACAAAGACGAACGGGCTTCGCCCGGTGTGCCCCGAAACCGATTTGTTCGACGCTAACCACGTAGCGCCGATAGAAGATTGATTGCGCTCGTCTACGCAATTCGTCGCCGTCAATCACCAGGAGTTCATCATGAGCATGCGTACCTATCGCGGATTCGAAATATATCCGCTGATTTATCCTCACTTTCACACAGGCTCTGGCCGTGCTCACAACTACGAAGCCGGTTTCGACGCGGCGGTCAAGGTTTGCCTGCGCGGCACTGACACCACGCTGACCCGGAGCCAGACCTTCAAGCTTGTCGACGGTTCGCCGTTTGCCAGTGCCGGTGACGCACGCCGGGCTTCGCAACGTTACGCAGAAGACATCATCGATCAGAACCGAAGCGAACATTGGACGTTCGACGCAGTTCTTTGATACAGCTCTCTGTTGAACAGCAGCGCGCGTCAATCGGAGACGTGCGTCCCGATCTGAAATTGCGCGAGCCGACGCCATGCTGCCGGTCAACGGGAAACTCGCGTCGTAAACCGACATTCCTTTCTGTCCCGTGCTCTCAAGGCAGATCAACGGACGAGCGGCCGCATTGTGCGACTGGCGCGCCACGGGCTGATGGACGTCGCGTTGCCGATCGACGTTGTGTAACGACCAGGCCGCCGACGCAGATTCAATCGATGCCTTGCGCCCTTTCGTGCCCCTGGATTTGCTCTTCGAGCAATCTGCGTGCGAGCGTTCGTGCGGCGTCGCGCGCCTCCGCGTCCGATGCAAAATCCCCTTCGGTATCGTGTTGATCAGAGGTGCCTGGATCCTCTCCGATGCGGTGCAAGTGGACGATTCCGCGATAGCGCCCAGACGTGGTCTGCATCACGCGAAGGCGTGCCACGTGCGTGTGGGTCGTACACACTTCATCATCCATGATGCCTTCCTTGCCAAGCCCCTGGCGAGACAACGACATGACAGACTTCACCCGCCCGCCTGCATCCGTGTGCTCGGCTCCCGGTAAACTTCGGCAAGGCGGGTTTATCGCCGCCAGCGCCGAGAGGTCAATGTTTGCGATGCATCCACCCCAAGTGATGGGAGTCCAGCCACTGAACGACTTCCATACTTGAATGTTCGCTCTGGTAACGGCGCGCCAACGCGACGGCAACCACCGCGACCACCGCAAGACCAACCACCCAACCAATCATCGACTGAGTCATGACAGCCTCCTTGTGAATGTGGAATGCAGCCATGACTGAATTCTAGGCGTCTTGGGGGAAGGATTCACAAGTCCTGCGCCACGCCGCGCGGACGAACCGCATCCACATGCACGATCCTGGGGAAGGTACGCTCGACCTCCACCTGATCGGTCGCGCCCCATATCCAAGGATCTGGGGCACAGGCCTTAGCTGTGACTGATGAGGCGAACAGGTTTCGGTCGGGATGTCGTGCAGATTTGATCGACGGCATTCACCGCTCGGTTCCAACGGAATGCGCCAACGCAGGCAAGCGATGCTTCCAAGGACAACTTTTCTGAGAATTTCCGTGCCCAAGGACACCTTTTCTGAGACTGTGAGCATGTGATCGTCTCAAAAAAGATGTCCAAGCCATTGATTTATATAGGGTGCCAATGACATCTTTTCTGAGATCCCACAGGGGCTCGCGCAGCAGGGATACTTCCTCTTCATTTGGGACGGACGTCTCTACATTTCGGGCGCGTTGCGACACGCGTCCGGCCTATCCACGCACACCCGCATTCAGAAAGGTGGCAACTTGCCTATCAAATTGTAAGAAATGATGCCCGGATGAGCTCGATATTGGGCTTATTCAAAGCCGCATCGACGAGGGGTATTTTCAAAATTTGGGAGAAGCTGAATATTCTATTTTCTAGGCAGGGGTTAAACCTGATGTTTTTACGAGGTGCGCAATTCCTTGAGTATCGAATGATGTCGATTGGTAATTGTAAAAATGCGAGCTGTATGTGCGTTTCCCAATTGAAAGCACGACAGAGGCGTCCGGCAAAGTAGACGTGTGGGAGGGACTGTTATGGATGGCTAGTGAAATTCTTCTTGCGCTATTTAAATTTGTTAACTTAGGATTGAGACTCGTCGAATCGGGAATGCTTATATCCAGAACGGGAAATCTTTCAAATTCCTTTGGCTTGGCCGCCGCGCGAAATGATCTTGCACGGACGTAATAGCTCGCATGAATCGCGATCGGACGGGGAGCGGGAACTGTCGTTTTCGCACGCCGAAGCGAAAGCAAATAAATTTCTGCGAAATATTTAATCGATGCCTCTCCATGTTCGTGAGTAGGCTGAGCAGAGTTGCGTCCATATTTCTTTGTTGAGCGGTACTGTGGCTTGGGCTTTCTGCATCGCGTAACTATATCGACGATATGGCTCGATGGGATATTTCAGATGTCCCGTGCTCGATGCTTTTATGCTTTGATGAATTTGCATTTTTTAGTGTTGTATAGACCGTATTCCGGTTGAGTGTGGTGTCGATGGTTTTCTATCCGGCGCCCGGATCATGGGTCGTGTTGAATTCATGAGCGTAACGATACGTTGATCGCATTTCGTTGGTCTAGAGAGGGCTGAGTAAAATGTTGATTGGAAATTCTGGTGGCGAAAAAAAATATTCGGACAACTATCGGAGTTTTGATGTCGCGTCGGCCGAATGGCGCGACTGGCGCTGGCAGCAACGGAACACCATCCGGGAGGAAGCATCGCTACGCGAGGCCTGTGGGGGCTGGTCTGACGAACTGAGTTCGCACATTCAAAGCAACCTGAACGGCCGCAAGCTACAGATCACGCCCTATTACCTCCGCTTGATTCGCGAATCGCAGGGCGACACCGACGCCGACATCGTCCGGAATCCGCTATGGCGTCAGGTCGTTCCGTTCTGGAGTGACGAAATCGTCGGAGGATACGATGGCGAATCGGAAAACTGGGAGCTGGCGCATGAAATGAAGACGCCGATCTGTCAGCACAAGTACGACAATCGCGTCATTTTGCGCATGGTCAACACGTGCAATTCGTATTGCCAGTTCTGCTTCGAGGCGCTCCGCACGCTTGAAGTCAATAGCGAAAAGACCAACGCCAGCCGGGACACGTTCGGCGAAAGCGTGGCCTATATCAAGCAGAATCCGGCAATCGAGGAAGTTATTCTGAGCGGCGGCGACCCGTTGATGCTCTCCGACGCCAAGCTCGACGAGCATCTGTCCGCCCTGCGTGACGTCGGACGCGATCTCCTGATCCGGATTCACTCCAGATCGCTCACCTTCAATCCGTACAGGGTCACCGATCAGTTGGTCGCAATGCTCGAACGGCATCGGGTGAACGCATTCGGCGTTCACGTTTGCCATCCGGACGAACTCAGTCCGGCCTTCACGGACGCAGTGAAGCGGATTCGGTCGGCGGTGCCGATCGTATTTTCCAACATGCCATTCCTGCGCGGCATCAACGACGACGAGGAGACGCTGCATCGGCTCTTCATCGAACTGTATCGCCGCGGCGTCAAACCGTACTACCTGTATCACTTCATGCCGTTCTCGCCGGGCGCGTCGGTCTACAAGGCCTCGATCCGCGACGCCATCCGCATCATGAACCGACTGAAGCGGCGCGTTTCGAACGTTGCGATGCCCGAGTATGTGCTGCCTCATGCGAAAGGAAAGTTTACGGTGCCGCTGTTCGAAGGCCAGGGCGACATCCCGCAGTTTGTAGAAACCGGCGAACAACGCATCTACCGGTTCGTCAACTGGCAGGGCGAAACGTGCGACTGGATCGACAGCTGAACGGGCGCTGAGCGGTGTGCGGACTGATTTCTCATCCAGGTGAAAACATGCGACAAGACGCGGTTTTGTTTGTGCAAATCGAGGGCTCCTTGCTGTCGTTGACCAGCTATCGGGATTATCACTTCGAGGTCGCTCGCAAGATGGGTCTCGCGTGCCTGACGGCCGTCGTGCGCCGGCACGTGCCGATGGACGGCGATGCAGGCGCGGCGCGCGACGACACGTGGTGGCTCGATTCGCTTTCCGTCGAGTCGCTGCTGAGATTGCTCGAGCGTCTGGACGCGCACTATGACGTAAAGGCCGTCTTTTGCTATGCGGGGCAGGCGTCGGCCTATGGGGAAGTGGGCGCGGTGGTCGCCGAGGTTTGCCGGATGACCGGCCGAGTCCATTCTCCGTCGGCGGCCGTCGCCGCCTGCAACAACAAATTCCTGATGCGTGCGGCGCTGGAGGAACGGGGGGTACGGTCGATTCGACACGCAATGTGCAGCGATGTCGACGCATTGCGAGAAGCCGCCGACACAGTGGGCTATCCGCTGATCGCGAAACCGCCTTACGGCGCGGGCTCGGCCTTTACCGCGAAGTGTCGCGACTGGAACGAATTGCGCGATCACTATCAGCGATTCACCGCGCAACATGGTCAGGCAGTGGTTTCGGACTACTACGGCATGCCGCACGACGTCCACGCCCGTGACGGCGCCCCGGTTCACTATGAGCCGGGCAAGAGCATTCTGCTTGAACAGTACATCGACGGCGTCGAAGGCAGCGTCGAATGCGTGATCGTCGACGATCAGGTTTATCCGGTGCTGATCAACGAAAAGCTGATCCTGACGGAGAAGCGCGGCACGGTGCTGGAAAACCTGCTGATCTCGCCGCCGGTGTCCTTTCCGGCGCCCGCGATTGCCGAGATCAAGCGGTATGCGATCGATTGTCTCGAAGCGATCGGCCTGCGCAACGCAATCGTGCACCTCGAGTTCCGTCTGTCGCCGACCGGCCCGATTGTCATCGAGGTCAATCCGCGGCTCGGCGGACTGTATGTGAACGCGGCGCTCAAGGACATCGCGGGCCTCGACCCGTACGAGCTCTATCTGCGGATGCTGACGCGGGCTTCCGGGCTGCACGAACGCTTGCGAAGCGCCTGCGAACGCGCGGCGGACGGGCGCCAGCATTACTCGATGTTCGCGCTGTTTCCAGAGGCGAGCGGAACATTCAACGGAATCCGCGGGCTCGATTCCGTCGTCGGCGATCCGGCGATCATCGAATGCAAGGTCGCCTGCCCGGTCGGTAGCGAGGTCCGGGCGGACATCGAGGAAAATTATCTGCTGAAGGGCTGGGCGGCAGTGAATGGGCGCGATCATGCGATCGATCTCTATGACCGGATCGTTCGCGATCTCGAGCCGGAAATCGTTTCCTGAACGAATGGCTCGACTCACGGGAGACACGATGTCCATCGATACCGTCATTGACGAGTTGAATCGCAACGGCTATTGCCATGCACCACGCTTCCACGGCGTGATTCGCTGCGATGGCGACGAGGTCGTTGCGTTCAAGCGCCACTGGGAGCGCCTTGTCGTCGACGAGAACTATAAGCGCTACACGCGACGCGAACGGCGCTTCCTGCTGTATCGCTTCAAGCCGGGCCAACCGTTGGAAATTGACCGGAACACGAATTTCGAGCCAACCGCGACCTACGATGTGGACTACGTGCCAGGCGTCAATCGCTTGACCTATGCCGAGGACTCCTTCATAGAAAGTGCGATTCTCCGCCAGTTGCTGGACGTCGACATCGCCATCCTCGGGGAGCGGCTGGTTGCGGGGCGGGAGTACAAGATCGATGTACATTTGTTCCGGATCATTGCGGAACAAGGTGAGGTCAGTCCGACCACATCGGGGATTCACCAGGACGGGTTGGAATGGGTCTTCATGCATTTCATCGACAGTCGCAATATCCGGCCGGTCGTATCGGAGATCCACGCGTCGAAAGTCTCCACCGTTCCCTTGTTCGCACGGCCGCTGACGGATTTCCTCGATACCGTGATCGTGAACGATGCCGTGCTGTACCACAGTGCCAATGCCGTTCAGCAAGCCAACCCGGACGAACTCGCGTTCCGGGACATGTTGCTGATTTCCTTTTCCTCAGCGAGATGAGCTGCCATGAAATCCGAGCTGGTTCTAGAAAAACGCGCTTCGTCTTCGTTGGCGCAGTTGTACGTCTGGTTGTCGTTCAAGACGATCTCGGACATCAGTTCGACGATGATCAGCATCGTTCTGGCGACCTACGCGCTCGAGGTCACGGGCTCCGCCGCGCTGCTCGGCCTGACGATGGCGTCGCGTCTGCTGGGTGCGGTCGCGGGCGGCGCCGCGGTGCCGCGGCTGAGCCGGTTCTCCCGCCGTACCCTGATCTTCGCCGCGGAAGCGGGCAGTGCACTGGCGATCGGCGTGCTGGCGATGTCGTCGCGTGCCGCCGACGCGTCGCTCATCTATTTCGTGCCGTTCTTCATCGGCCTTTTCCAGGGGATCTACCGGGTGTCCATCATGTCCGAGGTTCCGGAAATGGTCGGGCAGGAGGGCCGGCATCGTTTCAATGCGATCCTCAGTGCGACCGATGGGGTGTCGGTGGTCGGCGGTAGCCTGCTCGCATCGGTGATCACGCAGTACCTGGCCTACAAGAGCGTATTCCTGATCGATTCGATCACGTTCGCGATCTCCGCCATCGCATTTCTGATGCTGGTGGGCAACATGCCGCGCCGGCATCGACCGGCCGAGGAGACGCGCGCTGCGGCCGAGGCCGGCGCACTGCCGCGCGCGGCGCGCTATCTGTCGGTCATCGTGATGCTGGTGATCGGCGCGCGCTTCGTCGAAGCGTTCGGCTCGGGTACGCACAATGTCGGCTTCCCGATCAGGTCGCAGCTGTTCGACCCGATTCAGCCCGCGTTTCTATACGGCTGGCTGATGGCTGTGTGGGGTGTCGGACGGCTCGTTTCCGCGGCAGTGACGCCGCGCTTGCTGGAGCGTCTCGAATCGCGTCGCCAGCCGCTCGAGCCGTATTTCATCGCGTTGCTGATCCTGACCTTCGCGTGCTTCCTCGGCGTCTTCGAGGTGCGTGGCATGCCGGGCATGTTGGGCTTCGTCTTGCTGGCGGGCATTTTCGACGCCGCCACGGAGACGATCTACTATTCGCTCCTGCAGTCGACGCCGGCCGCGTCGCGCGATCGCGTGATCGGTATCTCGTACGTTGCCGAGCGCACCGGCCTCGGATTGGGCATGCTGGCGGTCGGGTTCGTGTTCTCCCGGCTCGGAATGGACGTGACGGCACTGCTGTTCTATGGTGGCTCCATCGCGCTGGCCGGCGTGGCGTTCGTGGGCGTCAAAAGACGGCTGGCGCAGGGGGCAGCGGTCGGGCAGATCGACTGATTCCGGATGTTTTCTCTGGTTCGTCAAGGCGACCCGAGGCATCTTCTCCGAGCGTCCACAACGGGCCGACGAGCGCGAACGTCGAACAATCAAAGAGGCTTCCGCCGCTGCCCTGCCGTCGGTGAGGTCATGAGCCTGCATGCCCCCGCGCTGCGCGGCCGGCACAGGGTGACGACGGCCGTCAGCGCTACGCAGGTACCCGCAGGGTTCTACCTATCCCAGACGAACGATAGATCGCTAGCGCTCCGGCGACTCCTCGGGCGCAGACGTCACAGCCGGCGGCAACGGGCGATTCGCAATCTCTGTCGCTTCAGTTCGCGGCACACCCAGCGTCTGCAACAGGGATGAAGCTGCACGCTCGGCAAAGCCGTTCTGACTGTACCCGATCATGTTCAACATGTCGGTAACCGGCTTCTCGTCCGCATCGAATCGGAGCTCGATCGCAATGGCGGTCAGTACCGCGCCCCCGACCGTAATCACGCTCATCAGCGGGTCGCTTGCCGAGAATCTCCCGGCGACGATGCCTTTCTGAATATCCCTCAACAACCGCGGTCCGAGGCCGCGGCTGAGCGCTCGCATGGACAACCCTTCGCGCAGGAGAAATTGTCCCCAGACCGGCTCGCTTCTGGCTCGCAGCAATGTATGGCGCAGCGACACGGAAATGATCTCGGCCGGGTCGGTGAGGCTGCCTGCGATGCGGTCCAGGGTATCCGCGAACTCCTCGAACACGATTTCCAGAACCGCGGCATGAATCGCCTCTTTCGATTCGAAGTGGTTGTAGAACGACCCGAAACCCACGTCCGCGGCTTCCGTAATTTCATTGATCGCGACGCCTTCCATCCCCTTTTGCGCCATGAGTACAAAGGCGGCATCCAGCAATCGCGCGCGCGTCTCGCGCTTGCGGCGCGCGCCCCGCGGCTCGCGAACCTCGGGGCTCGACGGCGCTTGCCCGTTCGAGACGGCCGGCGACGGTGTTCTGGTGCGACGGGAAGAAGTGTTGGGCATCGGCGTGCGCATGGTTTCGGTGTTCGAGTATACGTTCGAACGTCAAAATTGACAAAGTTATCAGTTATGACTTTAATGTCATCAAGACGGCCGGTAGTGGCCAGTCCCGAGAATGGGAGACGGAACGGTGGTGGAGACAAAACTGACGTGCGAGCCGGGCGTCCATAAAGGCA
The DNA here is from genome assembly GCF_016586125.1 of Burkholderia sp. E168m23. Taxonomy (NCBI): domain Bacteria; kingdom Pseudomonadati; phylum Pseudomonadota; class Betaproteobacteria; order Burkholderiales; family Burkholderiaceae; genus Burkholderia; species Burkholderia sp. E168m23. Next base: position 11,338 of record NZ_BCPP01000006.1, on the reverse strand, counting down.
ACGACAACGCGAGCTGTGTCGGCGGCCGCGACTTGCCATCGGATGTAGACGTGCTGGTGGTGGGCTGCGGCCCCGTCGGCGCGGCGATCGGCGCGCTTCTTGGCCGGGATGGCGTGCGTGTGCTTGTCGTCGACCGGGCGGCGGAGATCTTCATGGCGCCGCGTGCGATCGCGCTCGACAACGACGCGCTTCGCATCCTGCAGTACATCGGGGTGAACGAAGCCGACCTCGATACGGTGGCGATCCCGTACGTCCGGATGCGCTCTCCCTGGTTCGGCGAGTTCGGGCGCATCAATACGCTGGGGAGCGTCGATGGCCATCCGAAGCTCGTGACGTTCTATCAACCGGACCTGGAGCGATGCTTGCGTGCCCGACTGGCCGCGCACCGCACCGCCCGAATGGCGCTGGGTGTGACGCTCGTCTCGCTCGACGAGCACGCCGATCATGTCGCCGCCACGCTCGACGGCGGGCAGGGCGCGCGGCACGTCGTGCGCGCTCGCTACGTCGTCGGTGCCGATGGTGCCAGTTCGATCGTGCGCCAGTTGATCGGACAGGATTTCAAAGGCAAGACGTTCGCGGAAGACTGGTTGATCGTCGACGCGCGAAACGTGCGCCGACCCATCGACCATGTCGAGTTCATCTGTGACCACCGGCGGCCGACGCCTCATATGACCGCTCCCGGTGGGCGCGAGCGTTGGGAATTCATGCTCCATCCCGGCGAGACGCGAGAGGAAATGGAATCCGACGAACGCATCCGCGAGCTGCTCGCGCCGTGGGGCGGCATCGATGACATCGTGATCGAACGCAAGGCCGTGTACCGCTTTCATGCCCGAACCGTCAGGGCCTTCAGCAAAGGACGCGTTTTTCTTGCAGGCGATGCCGCCCATATCACTCCGCCGTTCGCTGGCCAGGGGCTCGTCGCCGGTCTGCGCGATGCCGCAAATCTCGGCTGGAAACTGGCGTGGGTCGTCAAAGGCCACGCAACCCAGAAAATTCTGGACTCCTACGATCGGGAACGCCGGCCGCACGCGAAGGCGATGATCGGCGTCGCGAAATTCATGGGGAAGCTCGTGATGCCGCGAAATGCCGGGATCGCGTTGTTCACGCATGGTCTGATGCGATTGACACGGCTCGTTCCGCCGCTACGGAATCACTTCGACGAGCTCGGGATCAAGCCGAAGAATGCGTTCCGGCGCGGTCTGTTCGTTCCCGGCCATTCATCCACGCGGCTCGTACGCGGCGCGGCGCTGCCGCAGGGATGGCTGCGCAAGCACGATGGCGCGATCCACCTGAGTGACGACGTGTTCGGTAGCGGTCTCGCGTTGATCGGATTCGGACGGGACCCAGGCGTCGAGCTCGACGCCAGCGCACGAGCCGCGTTCATTGCAGCGGGTGGCGTCGTGGTGCGGGTCGTGCACCGCGGGCAGCGCCTTCATCGCATCGACAACGACGGATGGGAAGACCTGGACGGTACGTTCATGCCGGGTGTCGTGCGGTTTGGCTGGGCGGCCGTGATTCGGCCGGACAAAACGGTCCTGCACGAAGGCCCGGTAGCCGACTCGACCCGTCTCGTTCTTGAATCCCTGCGATTGCTTGGTGCGCGCACGTCGTTGTCGTCGCTGACCGATCACATTGCCCAGCCGATTTCCTGAGGCCCCCATGAAGCTCACTACTGCACAACCCGCACGGAGTCCCCAGCCGACGACGAAGGCCCGGGCGCTTTCCTATCTGATGTTCGAGCGTCCCGATCTCGAGCGGGCCGAACGATTTCTCAACGATTTCGGCCTGCGGACGGTATCCCGTGACGGCGACCATCTGTTCCTTCGGGGCACGGCCGCGACACCGTTCTGCTACGTCGTCCGGCGGGCTGAAAAAAACCGCTTCGTCGGCTTCGGGCTCGAAGTCGACGGCATCGACGCACTGCGCAAGCTTGCCGACGTGCCGGGCGCGTCGGACGTGGAGCCGTCGCCGTGGCCCGGTGGCGGGCATCGCGTCACGCTCGTCGATCCGTCGGGTTTTCGTGTCGACGCAGTCGCGGGACAAGCGCGGGCCGGCGCCCTGCCGCACCGGTCGGCGTTACCGTTCAACTCGCCCGATTCCATCGTTCGCGTGAACGATACCCAGCGTCCGCCGCTGGAAGTGCCGGAAGTGATTCGCCTCGGTCATGTCGTGCTCGAACTCGCCGATTTCCAGGCGACCTGCGCGTGGTACACGTCTCACTTCGGCTTCATCCCGAGCGACGTTCAGGTGTTGCCGGACGGCTCGCCCGCCGTCGCGTTCCTGCGACTCGATCGCGGGGCGACACCCGCCGATCACCATACCCTGGCATTGGCACAGGGGTTCGCAGCGCTGTACAGCCACTCGGCATTCGAGCTGGTTGACGCGGATGCCGTGGGGGTCGGGCAGCGTGTGCTGAGCGAAAGAGGATGGACGCACGCATGGGGAATGGGGCGCCACATTCTCGGCAGCCAGGTCTTCGACTATTGGCAGGACCCTTGGGGCGACAAGCACGAACACTATTGCGATGGGGACATGTTCACGGCGGACGTGGCGACGGGTATCCACGAAGTCAGCCGTGAAGCGATGTCGCAATGGGGCCCCCGGATGCCGCGCAGCTTCACCAAACCGAAGATCACCGCGGCGAGCATCGCATCGCTCATCCGAAACCTCCGGACCAGTCCGGACGTCACGTTCGCGAAGCTGCGCACGCTCGCGAAGCTGTTTGCGTGACCTTCATCTTCACTCAGACCTGTTCGAGGCATCTTCATGGCATTGCACGTCTTGCACTACCGGCATCAGGGGCGCGCCCAATGGGGCGTGGTGAGGAATCACCGGATCACACCGATACCGGGCGACTACTCGACCACTGGCGAATTCGTGCGAGCCCATCGGATCGATGAACTCGCCGCGCTCGGTGGAGAAACGATTTCCGAGTCGGACGTCGAGTGGCTGTCGCCGGTCACGCGCAATCAACGGTTCGTTTGCCAGGGCGCCAACTATCGCCAGCACATGATCGAGTCCGGCATGAACCCGGACGCGAAGTCGTTCAACATGATCTTCACGAAGGCGACCAGTTGCATCGTCGCCGCCGATTCCGACGTCATCCGGCCGCAACATGTGCGGTTTCTCGACTACGAGATCGAACTGGGGCTCGTGCTTCGCCGCGATATCACGTCCCGGCAAGCCATCACGGACAAGAACCTGCACGAGTACGTGGCCGGCCTCGTGATCGTCAACGACTATTCCGCACGCGATATCCAGATTCCCCAAATGCAGTTTTACAAGGGGAAAAGCTATCGAACGTTCGGGCCGGTGGGGCCGTATCTGTGCCTGCTGGAGGCAAGCGATATCGCGCGGCTGCGCGCGCTGACACTGACACTGACCGTGAACGGGGAAGTGCGGCAGAGCGATTCGACCGGGAACCTCGTGTACGGTCCGGCCGAAACGCTCACGGAGCTTTCGGGTGTTCAGGATCTGAACGCCGGTGACTTGCTTGCAACGGGCACGCCGTCCGGATGCGCGCTCAGCATTCCGTCGCCGGCGAAGCAACGGATTGCCGCGTTGCTGCCCGAGCACATGAAGTGGCGGATGTTCGCGAAGGTTCAGGCCGCTCGCCCGCAGTACCTGAAGGCCGGGGATCTGGTCGAAGCACGGATCCGGAGCAGGGACGGGGCGATCGACCTCGGTGTGCAACGCAACCGAATCGTGGACGAGCGCGCATGAACGCCATCGCAACCGAAGCGGACGTGCTTCGGATCGAAAACCAGGGGCCGCCCGACGACCTCCCGGCCAGCACTTACGAGATGATCGGCCGCGGTGCGGCGATCGACCCGAGCGCGCCGGCCTTATCGTTTTTCCTGCGCGCGGACGATCATCGCAAGCCATTGCGCTGGACCTATTCGGCGCTTCTGCGGGATATCACCCGGGCCGCGAACCTGTTTTCGCGCCTGGGCATCGATCGCCACTCGGTGGTCGCCTACGTGCTGCCGAACTTGCCGGAGACGCATTTCGTCATCTGGGGCGGCGAAGCGGCCGGGATCGTATGCGCAATCAATCCGTTGCTGGAGGGGCCGGCGATCGCATCGCTGCTCAAGGCCGCAAACGCAAAAGTGCTGGTGACGCTGGCGCCCTTTCCGGGAACGGATATCTGGTCGAAGATCCATCCCATCCTGAGCCAGGTGCCGTCGCTGCAAAGCCTCGTCCTGATCGATCTGGCCGAGCGCGTGCAGGGGTGGCGCCGAATGGCCGCACGCGCGATGCAGCGTCGCGAATGCAAGCGGTTGCACGGGCGCGCGGGCGTGCGCGGCGCCGTTCCGCGCCACATCGAGATCCACGATTTCGACCGTGCGATGTCGCGTGAATCCGGCGATTCGCTGCTGATCCCCCGGCGTTTCGAAGCCGACGACATATCGTCCTATTTCTGCACGGGCGGCACGACGGGATTGCCGAAAATCGCGATTCGCCGGCACGGCAACGAGGTGGCCAATGCGTGGAGCGTCGGGCAGGTCGTCGGCGCCGGGATGGGCCCGGGGAAGACCGTTTTCTGCGGACTGCCGCTGTTCCATGTCAATGCCGTGCTGGCAACGGGCCTGGTGCCGTTCTCGCGCGGCGCACATGTGGTGCTGGGTACGCCACAGGGCTATCGCGGCGACGGCGTCGTCAAACGATTCTGGGAAATCGTCGAGCACCACAGGATCAACTTCTTCAGCGCGGTGCCGACCTTGTATTCGGCATTGCTCGACGTGCCCGTCGACGGTCGGAATATCGACTCGCTCGAGTATGGGCTCTGCGGCGCCGCGCCGATGCCCGTGGAAGTATTCCGTACGTTCCAGGATCGCACCGGGGTCCGGATTCTCGAAGGTTACGGGCTCACCGAGGGCGCATGCGTGAGCAGCGTCAATCCGCCAGGCGGCGAACGGCGTCTCGGTTCGATCGGTTTGCGCATCCCTGGCCAGATGATGAAGGCGGTGATACTCGACGACGCCGGCCGCTACGTGCGCGATTGCGTCGAGAACGAAGTCGGTGTGCTGACGATTTCCGGGCCGAACGTGTTCGCGGGCTACCTTCAGGAAGATCAGAACAAGAGCCTGTGGCTCGATCTCGGCGACGGCCGGCAGTGGCTCAACACCGGGGATCTCGCGCGGCGCGATGCGCAGGGCTACTTCTGGCTCACGGGGCGCCGCAAGGAGCTCATCATCCGGGGCGGACACAACATCGATCCGGCGACAATCGAAGAACCGCTGCACCGCCACCCGGCAGTGCAGATCGCCGCGGCAGTCGGACGTCCCGACGTGCATGCAGGCGAGCTGCCGGTCGCCTACGTGCAGTTGAAAGCCGGCGCAACGGCAACCGAGACGGAGCTCGACACGTTCATACGCAGCTCGATCGGCGAGCGTGCCGCGATTCCGAAGCGGATTCATATCGTCGATGCGATGCCGCTCACGGCGGTCGGCAAGATCTTCAAGCCCGAACTCAAACGATGGGAGACGTTCGACGCACTGATCTCCGCGCTGAAGGATGCCGGCGTCGAGGGTGCGCGGGTGAGCATGGTGGACGACCCGTCGCGCGGGCTCGCGTTGCATGTGGCGCTGAGCGATCGCGCGCAGATAGCGAAGACCAATACGGTGCTGGGGCGCTTCCCGTTTGCCTTTTCGACTTCTGTCGAACCCGAACATCAGTGATTGTTGATGCTCGGAATGTTTGGGGTTGACGTAAGCAAATAAATTCGGAATACGAAGTGAATAAAAACGGGATTTTTCTTGTCCAAAATCTGGAGACAATCATGAAGCGAATCAGCGCAGGAACCGTCGTACTGGTCGCGGCCATCTCTGGCGCGCATGCTCAATCAGCCGGCCAGTGGGTAGTCAATGCCGGCTGGTCCCATTTCGCGCCGCAGGGGTCGGCTGATCCGCTGACCGTCAATGCGCTCGGCCAGTCACAAGTGATGACCGGCAGCGGTGGGGAGATCGCAAGCGGCGATACGTTCGGCCTGACCGCAACGTACTTCCTGACCGACCATATCGCGGCGACGACGGTCATGGGTTTTCCGCCGACATGGCACTTGAACGGCGCAGGTACGCTCAGCGGTTTCGGCGAGCTGGGGACCGCGCGGGCCTGGAGTCCGGCGATCATCTTCAACTACTACTTCGGCCAGCCGAATGCACGGTTCAGGCCGTATCTGGGCGCCGGCGTCACCTACACGTGGTTCAGCAACATCAAGCTCAGCAACCCCGTTTCCACCGGCCAGATCTATTTCTCGCCGACCGTCGGGACAGCGCTCGAGGGGCCGACATCCGTGTCACTCAGCAATTCCTTTGCGCCCGTCGTCAACGGCGGCCTGACCTACAACATCGATTCTCACTGGTCGATCAACGCATCGGTGGCGTATTCGTGGGTATCGACACGCGCCACGCTCACTACCCGGTCATCCGTCGGCACGGTCACGAGCACCAGCAAATTCCGGGTCAATCCGATCGTGACGTTCCTTTCGGTCGGATACCGCTTCTGAACCGCATTGGCCAGGACACGTCGCACGCATGTTGCAGTGCCGCCCTGCGGGCGACGTGACGATCGCCGTCGAGTTTCAGCGGCGCATGGCCTGACCGCGGACGTTTCGTGAGCGTTGCTCGCGACATGCGTCGAGTGTGACCGGAACATTGAGGATGACTAACCCGAGTGATGAATATGACCCACGTGGTGCCGATGATGAATGTGACACCGACGTTAGGAATGTTCGAGCACGCACTCTATCGGCATAAGTGACAAAAATATCAGTATTGAGTTTAATGTCACCAAATGTTGTGGCCGGCCCCCACGGGGCACCTGGTTACCGCTCTCGGCGACGACGGCGTTGGGGGTGACTTGATCCCAAGGGAGCGAACTCGCAGCGGGGGCGCCCCGAACCGTCTTACGCGGGTGTTACCCGGGGAGGGAGATGTGAGGTCGATTAACTGTGTTTACGCCGCCGCGCTCATCGCGGGATGGGCAACGCCCCATGCGTACGCCGAACTGGGCGGCGCGCCGATATCGCTGTCCGCCGCCGATCATGCCGCGAAAGTGCGTGTGATGCGGCCTGCGAATCGGGCGGCCGATGGCCTGACGACGAATCCCGCCGTGTACATCGTCCGTGAATCCACGCTCGAATCTGGAACCGTGATCCGCGAATACACATCGGGCGACGGAATCGTCTTCGGCGTCGCGTGGCAAGGGCCGACGGTTCCCGATCTCGCGTCGGTGTTCGGCAATTATCTTCGCGATTACAGCGCGGGCGTCGAAGCCGCGCATGCACGTCGTGGCTGGCGTACGCCGGTATCCGTTTCGACGCGCAATCTCGTGATCAAGACAGGAGGGCACATGGGGGCATTTTCCGGGCAAGCCTGGTTGCCGCCCGCGCTTCCGTCCGGCCTGACCGGCAACGATATCCTGTAACTCCCATGCAAATGATCATGAGCATTTTTCGTGCGGTCGTCCGGTGGTTCGGCATATTCAGCTTGATGACCGTTTCGGCAGCTTTCCTCGTTGCGTGCGGCGGCGGCGATTCAGGTTCCGGCGAAACGGGCGCCAATAGTTCTGGCGCATCGGACGGCAACACTGGGAATACCGCCATCATTACGGTTGCGCGAGGCGTTGCACGCGTCGTCAACATTCCGACCGTCAACATCAAGATTTGTGCGCCCGGAACGTCACGCTGCCAGGTGGTGTCCAATGTGCTCGTCGACACGGCATCGTATGGCTTGCGGATCGTACGTGATGCCATTCCAAGCGTTATCGGCAGTCTGCCTAAAACAACCACGAGCGACGGAGCGACGCTTTCCGAGTGCGGCAAGTTCGTTTCGAGTTACACGTGGGGCACGGTTCGAACGATTGACCTTGCCATTGGCGATGAACGTGCGAGTTCCTTGCCGGTGCAGATCATCGGCGATCTCGGAACGGACAACGTGCCAAGTTCCTGTACAAACGGGAATGAATCGGCGAACTCGGCCACGGCTCTTGGTGCAAACGGCATTCTGGGAATTGGCCCGGCGCCCTATGATTGCGGCGCACCCTGTGTAAAGGTCGCGTCGTTGAGCAACTACTACGCGTGCGCGGACGGAAACTCGAGTTGTGAACAAGTCACCGTGCCGCTATCGCAACAGATCAGCAATCCTGTCGGTCAATTTGCCGTAGACAACAACGGCGTGATTGTACAAATGCCGCAGATTTCGGAAGACGGTCGGGAAAGCGCGACGGGCTCGTTGATTTTTGGCATCGGCACGCAAAGCAACAATGCATTCGGTGCCACCACGAAGCTGATGTCGACGACGACGGGTGATGTGCCGGGAGCATTCCTTTCCAGGAAAGTCACAGCGTTCTTCGATACCGGATCAAATGCGAATTTCTTCGATGACTCGTCGCAGATTACGTGTACCAGGAACACGCAATTCTATTGCCCGTCAACGACGACCACTTATGCCGCGACCCTGGTTGGGCTCGACGGCACGGTGAGCATGATTTCCCTGTCCGTGGCAAACGCAGATACGTTGTTCTCGAGGAGTTCGACATATGCATTCAATGACGTCGCGGGTCACTTCGGATCGTCCTCCTGGCTAGATCTCGGGCTGCCCTATTTTTACGGTCGGACAATCTATTTTGGCCTGGATCGTTCGGCGGAAGGCGAGTCCGCGCCTTACGTCGCATACTGATGCGTTGAGCAGGGCCGGCAACCGATCAAGATACTTGTCATTGGTCTTCAATCGGTCGGAAATTGAGTCACCGAAGGCGATGGGTATTGGATCGGGGTGAGACCGGCCCGTCCAGTCGGTCTGCTCAAGCGCTTATCGGCACCCCGCCATTCGCCCCTTCATGCACTTGAACCACAGCCTCACAGCCCCGACCCCGCCCGCGACCGGAATCCGCGGCAGCAGAAACGGATCGTCGGTCGCACCGGCGCATCCGCGCCGGGTCGTCGTCGCGTTGCCGTAACCGGCAGCGATGACCTGATCGCGCACGCGTGCATCGAGATCGCCGTACGGATAACAGAACGATTCGACGCATTGCCCGCTCAGCATTTCGAGTTGCCGCTTCGATTCGGTCAACTGAAACGCCGAAACAGGCGCCGGCACATACGACAGCGCGACGTGATCGAGCGTATGCGAGCCGATTTCATGGCCGTGATCGCGCCACGCGAGCATGTCCTCGCAGGTCATCAGCGGCGAGCGCGCGGTCGGCGCGCCCGCGTCCCAATCGTTCGCGCCGCCGAACCGGCCGGCGACGAAGTAGCAGGTCGCGGTGAATCCGAGCGCATCCAGCACGGGCATCGCATGCGTCAGCACGTTGAGAAAGCCGTCGTCGAACGAAATACCGAAGACCTTGCCCTGCCGCTCCCCGCGCAGGTACGGCTGCAGTTCGCGCACGCTCAGGCCGCGGTAGCCGAGCTGCCGGAACAGCGTCATCTGGCGGCGGAACGCGTCGGGGGCGACGCTCAGGCTGCGCAGCCGGTCGGTCGGCGGCGGCAGCGGGCGGATCTGGTGATACATCAGGATCGGATAGCGTGGGGTGCGCGTAAGCATCGGCAGATCGCAAGAAAGCGGGATTACGCGGCCTTGCGGAAAATCCGCAGGGTCTTGAAGTCGCCGACCTCGGCGAAATCGGCACGAGCGGCCCATTGCGCGATGATCGGCTCGGCCTTCCGGTAGGCCGACGAGCCCTTGTAGAACAGCAGATGGCCATTGGGTGCGGTATGGCGCGCGAACAGGTCGAGCACCGCTTCGTCGGTCTTCGCGCCGTAGCGGCTGTTCGCTTCGTCGCGGAATTCGCACAGATGAAACAGCGTGACGACGTCGAACGTCGGCAGCAGGTTCGAATTGCTCGTATAGATGTCGCCGAAATACGCGAGGTAGGTCTTGCTCACCTCGGGCTGCCGCGTGACGAGATCGACGTACGACTTGTATTCCTTCGGCGATGCCGTCACGCCGAAGACGGTGTTGTTCAGATGCGGCCGCGCGCATTCGACGCCGACATGGTGATGCCCGCCGGTACCGAAGTGATAGATGCGGATGCCCTTGAGGCGCACGGATTCCAGCCATTCGACGAAGTGCACGTCGCACGGACATTCCTGCGTGCGCAGGTCCCAGTACTTCTTCCAGATATTCATTGCCATTTCGTCGATCTCAAGGAGGTCACCCAACGGTAGGGGTTGTGTCGAATCGATTTGTGATAGACGGACAAGGTCGCGTCGACGAACGCGTCGAACGAGAATTCGCGCTTGCCTTTCAGCCGCGCGCTGCGCCCCATCGCACGGACGCAGCCGGGCTCCTGCACGATCGCGCGCAGGATCGCTTCGATTGCCGCGGGCTCGCGCGGCGGGACGACCCAGCCGTCCACGCCCGGTTCGACGTTTTCGGGCAGCCCGCCCACGCGCGTCACGATCGCGGGGCAGCCGAGCGACATCGCTTCGCGGCACGCATACGACAGGCTCTCGTGGTACGACAGCACGAATGACACGTCGATGATCGAGAACGGCGCCCGCACATCGTCGAGGCGCCCGGTGAACGCGGTGCGCGACGCCATGCCGTGCCGCGCGAGTTGCGCGCGCTGCTCGCCGGACGGCTCCGCGCCGACCAGCAGCACGCGAAACCGCTCGCGCTCGGCTTCGGGCAGGCGGCCGAGCGCGGCGATCAGGTCCATCCAGCCTTTTTCGGGCGCGGTGCCGGCGCTGCTGCCCAGCACGATCGCATCCGCGCCGGCCGCGCCGAACAGCGCGATCTTGCGGCGGCGGATCTCGTCGGCCGCGAGTCGTTCGGCAGCGGGCCGGCGCACGCCGTGCTTGACGACCGTGACGTTGCCGTACGGCGAGCGCAGCGCGAGCATGCTGGCGACGTAGTCGCTGACCGCGATCGTGTGGTCGGTGGCCAGCCGGGCGCGCAGCAGGTTGCCGAAGCTGTCGGCGCGATAGGTGTTGTGCTTGGTCAGCACGACCGCCGGCCGATACCGGCAGCCGAGCAGCGCCAGCATCACCTGCCGGTGATCGGCGGACCCGTTCACGTGGATCACGTCGAAGCGCTCGGCGGCGATCCGCTGGCGCAGCCGGAGAATCTCCCGGCACAGCCGGTTCCAGCGCGGCTTGAATTCCATGTCGAAGATCGCCACGCCGGGACTGTCCTTCAGCAGTCGCGACAGGCGGCTGCCTTCCGGCGACGCCACGGTCACGCGGTGATGGCGGCTCATCGCGACGGCGAGATCGCGGACATAGGTGTCCTGGCCGCCGCCGTAATCGCCGTGGAAGTTGGTGTACAGAATGTTCATCACGATGCCGCTTTTTTGTCGATCCATCATTTCAGAGGAATACTGATGAAATGAC